>JAFQHD010000101.1 GCA_017398145.1 Clostridia bacterium | reverse complement strand
TGTACCGCCGGGAAGTAATCCGTTACCATTAGCTGTACTAAATGTATAACTACAATTCTTAACAGCCTTAAGAGTAGAATTGAAATAATAATAATAACCGTTATACTTAACAAGATATGCTCTGGTTGCAACACCGTTTACATAATAACGAGTGTTACCATCGTCATCTACAACAACACCGTTCTTTTTGGTGGAATCAACAGAAGGATCAATGGGGAGCTCGCGGCTTTCAACGTCTCCGCACTTTGTACATCCTCTGGATTCAACACCGGCCGATGCGTTGGTTGCCGCAGTGATCACGATCCAGTCGCCCCAGTTGTGTGTATGAGGAAGCATTGGAATCTCTGCTGTTTCGGTCATATAGCATGCGCTACAGGTTCTGTACTGTGAACCTACAGCTTCTTCGGTCGCGGGAGTTGTAACTACCCATGCACCCCAAGTATGGGTCTCACAGTTAACTACAGGAATGATCTCGCTTTCGGTAACGAAACATGTAGTACACTGTCTGTGCTTAAGACCTTCGGTCTCGTAGGTAGGAGCAGTATCAACTATCCATTCGCCCCAAGTGTGAGGATCACAGATAAGCATAGGAATAACCTCAGACTCTGTTACGTCACACAATCTGCACTCTCTAGTCTGAAGACCGTCTGCATCATAAGTTGCGGGAGTAACGACTACCCACTTACGCCATGTATGCTCTGCACACTCAACGTAAGGAGGATCGATCATTCTGCCGTTACCATCAAACTGATATGTACCGCCGGGAAGTAATCCGTTACCATTAGCTGTACTAAATGTATAACTACAATTCTTAACAGCCTTAAGAGTGGAGTTGATATAGTAGTAGTTGCCGTTATGGTCTCTTACAAGCCCCGCCTTGACAGCTACACCATCAACGTAGTAACGAACCTCGCCGTCATTGTCTCTGATAACGCCGTTTTTACCGGTCTGAAGCTGTACGCCGTTTTCAAAATAGATAGGATTGCCGAGTGCATCCTCGATAAGTCCGGTAAAGAGAACTCTACCGTTAGCATCGATATCCCACATATCGCCGTCGATCACAACACTGCCGGGACCCTTGTTGGGCTGACCTTTTACATAGTAAGTAATCTTGCCGTCGAGTACGTACCACTCGTTGTTGAGCATCTTACCTTCAGCATCAAAGTAATATGTGCCATTAGGAAGAAGTCCATTGTTATACTGACAGTAGAAGGAAGCATTCTTGATACCTGCTCTGTAGTTGGTGAAATAGAAGTAATAGTATTCACCGTCCACAAGATACATACCATACTGAGAAATACCGTTCTTTACATAGTAAAGATTACCGTTCCATTCTGCAAGACCGGTATAATTCCACTTGCCTTGGTGTACACCGTAATCGTCAAATATATGCCATGTATATATTTCACCGGTATTGTCATCATTTACCCAACGTGTACCGGTTGCAACATAACCGTCCTTACCGATACAATAATCCTTACCGTCAATGGTATACCAGGTCATAACATGTTTACCACCCATAAGATAAGAAGGACCTTCATAATATCTGTGACCGGCTGAGGAATGATGCCATTCACCGGAAACAAGCTTACCGTCGGGATAGAACTTGTAGGTTACGTATCCATTCCAGAGGGTTTCAACGGAAGCATAGGTTGTGGTATCAAAATAATACCAGTCTTCAGCGATGGTCATCCAACCGGTATTGAGCTTACCGTTAACGAGATAGTAGCTCTTACCGTCAATAGTTTCAAGACCTGTAGAGAGCTTTGCCTTACCGCAAGCGCAGGCAATAGTATCACCAACTACGCTGTAAACGTGCTCGGTCATGGGAATGGTGGTACCCCATTCAACTACAGAGTTACATACCTCACAGAAGGTTCTGCCGGTATAACCGATCTCGGTACAGGTAGGCTCCTTGTCAGGGAGAGCTACGGGAGTATGTACGTGGGTCGTACCGTGTTCGGTAAAGTAAGCCTTATCCATGTTAGCCATAATGGTGTACATTTCTGTATCAACATGGAACTCTTCATTGGAGAAGGTTGCTGTATTGCCGTTGGTAAGTGTAACGAGACCCTTATCAACGTCCATCTTCATATCCTGTGCCCAGAAGGGATAAGATGTCCAATAAGTCTGCGCGGTATAACCGGGAGTCTTGATATCGGTATCAAAGTACAGGATACGTACAGGGATCTGGGCAAGAACTGCCGCACCTGTCTGAGCGTTTTTGTCTGTACGTGTGAAGGTTATGGTAGCTGTATTAGTCTCTTCATTGATGGTATAGTCAGCGGTGAAGTCCTGAGCCAGCACCATATGATCGAGCTGCCAATGGTTTACATTGTTCAGGTCGATTACTGTTTCAACAGTCTGGATGGTCTCGATAGCGCTTGCCTCGAGGTTCATCCAATAGATAGAACCGAAGGGGATTCTGTCAAGAGTTGCATCTGCGGGAACAAGCTGGAGTGCAGGAGCAGCAGCACCGGACTCAACCTTAACCACACGGATAACAACGGACTTGTTGCCCATGTTGTCGCAGATCTCAAACTTAACTCTGTGGTAACCGTCGTTTACGGTTGCCTTTGCGGACATAGTGCCGTTGGCATATGTACAGTCGATCTCAACGCCGTCGATATATGCCTTTGCGCTTTCGGGATCAATACCGGAAGCGTTGTAAAGGGGAATTTCCTGCTTGTTAGCATCAAGAGTTGTGGTCTTGTCTGCTACTGCAGCGGAAAGATTAAGAACATTGCTTGTGGTGGTAACAACGTCACGCTTAACAAGAGGAGTGGTGCCGTCGAGATAGATCTTGTCAAATACAGGATTTTCTCTGTCGTCTACTGCCTCGGAGTAGTCAACTGTGAAGTTGTCCATGTAATATGTGTAATTACCGTTGATAGATCCGTTGATCTGCCAAAGCTTGTTGTTGATACCCTTGTGGAATACAAGTGCAAGCCATGCCTCGCCGGTATCACCCTTCATGCCGTCGGCGGGATCTATATCGTACTTCTTGGCCATTCTCAGTGCAACTTCCTTGAATGCACTGATGTCCATGGAGAGATAATGCCAACCGGATTCGTCAATGTTGTAGTAAACATTTTCGGATTCCATCATGCTGACAGTTGCCTCGGAATCAAGGACGCCGTCACCGTTGGAGTCGGTCATATAGTGACCCTGTACCCAACACTGGATATTATCCTCGGGTACGTAGAGCCAGAAGCCTACGGAGCGGGCATTGGAAAGAGTGATCGCATCACCGTAAGTACCCATTCTCAGCCAAGCGTACTGCTCGGAGTGAGAGAGTTTGGAGGAAAGACCATTGGTCTCAAGACGCATAGAGTAGTTACCGTCATGAACCTGACCGTTGGTTCTGTCTGCAAGAGACAGCTTAAGGTCATAGTCCCAATGCTCTGCGTTCTTTCTGTTGTTTACAACATACCACTCGTCGATATCAGCCTGGCCGTCCTCAAAGTCATAAAGGACAACAGATCCCTTACCCAGGTTGAGCTGAACAGTTGCGGTGGGATTAGTACCCATATTAAGGGTAGCTGTAACCGTACTTGTTATATCTGCGGGAGCATTTGCCTCATCCACAGCGGTAAAGTCAAGTCCGTTAAAGGTACCCAGTGCGGAGTTGGTGGTGGTGAAGGTCACGTCGTTAGGACCGAGACCGATCTCATATACACCGTTACCGATGGTAGCCTTTACGGGGATCTTAGCAGTCTTGCCGAAGGGGATGGTAACAACGGGCTGCTCGAAGGAGATCTCCTCGGGAGTAGCGATGGTGATGGAACGCTCGCCTACGACCTTGCCGTCATATACGATCTGAGCGGTAACCTTACCCTCGGTGCCGTTAGAGGTAAACACACCGTTTGCAATGGTACCCATGCCCTCTTCCTTGATCTGCCATACTGCATCTGCAGGAACGTCAACCTTGGTACCAACCGCGTCTGTTCCGAGAGCTGTGAACTCTACAGAGCTGCCGGGGGTGTAGTAGTCGTATGCACAGTCAACTGTTGCACGTGCGAACACACCGTCAGCGGGAGCCTCGGAGATGATGATGATGGTGTTGGAGGTAGGTCTTTCACCGCCGTCTGCCAATGAGCAGTTGATCTTGAGGTCCTCACCGGGACGCTGTGTACAGAAGGTGGTGGATCCACCGCCGTCACAGTTAGCTGCGATAACACAGCCCTGCTTGATCATGTAGTCTGCCATTTCCTTCTCGTTAAAACCGTAGGAGTAGGGAGCCTGCTCACCGTCGGATACAGTTACAAGAAGTGTACCGTCGGGCTTAACACCTACGAAGGTTCTGGAAGCGTCACCTGTTGCAAGCTTGCTATCAAGAACAGTTTCTCCGGTCTCTGCATCAGGCCAGAACAGGAGCTTGAAGAGAACAGGGATAGCCTGCTCTTCCCAGCCGGTCAGAGGATCCAGAACGTCGCGGATCCATACTCTGGGCATGTCGTCAGGTCTCTTTTCGCCTGTGATAGGATGGTAATCGTAGTTAACAACGATTACGGTCTTTACACCACCGGTCGCAAGAGTACCGTTGGTAATACGGCTGTTACAGTAATACTCACCGTTAAGGATGGAGTATCCGAGAGGCTCACCGATCAGATGAGGATTCTGCTTGTAATAAGCCTCTGTGTACCAGCTCAGTGAACAGTTGGTAGCAGCAACAACGTTACCGTAACCAAGCTTCTCTGCACTGAGCGCCTGTGCCAATGTAGACTCTGTACCGTAGTTACCCTCCTGGGGCCACATTCCCTTTGTACCGGGAATAACCTTGGTAAAGGGGTTGTTCAAGTCGACAGCTACTGTGTGAAGCACCTGTCTTCTTGTACCAGCCGGGTTGTTAAGAACAACCTCGGTCTCTTCGATACCGGGTGCTAACTGCCAGTCTCTCTTGGAGATCATCTGATAGTCAACAACACCGGGGACTATGTCCTTGTCCATGTCGACATTGATAGCTGCAAACATGTTCAGCGGAAGTACGCTGACAAGCATCAATACGACAAGCACAAAGGACATAATCTTTGCTAAGGGTCTTGTCTTCATGTGTCTATTCTCCTTTTTGAAAATATTTTTATATAGACAGCCTTAGGCTGTGAATATACCTTGTAAGTTGTTACATATAGTGTTTTTAATATATAGGGAATCGCTCCATTCCGTGTGAATTGAAAAGCGAAACTTACGTGCACAGTTTTTGTGGAGCAACTTATCCCTTTTATACTCTGTAAGCCTTGAAACTGTGATGAGTCTTTTGTTTCTCCACGGGGGGCTCGGGCAGATAGTCACCGTACAGACAGGTCAGATACGTGTCGTAATCGGCAGGCGCGGGGAACTTTTCACCCTCGAAATCAATGTATGCGGTCTCAGCAAACACCTCTGCGGGGATAACACCCTTTTCTCCGTATACACACCATGCCTTACAGCCAACATATTTGCTGTCTGGCTTTATCGGATTCTCGGCTGCCTTAAGTATCTTCTTTATATAGTGCTTGCTTCCTATTATTTTATAACCAAACATTACAATTCCCTTAACAAATCGCTTTACAGGATTGATAGAGTCTGGCTTCTTAAGCTTTGTAAGACTAAGTTTAAACATATTTTTGTTTATATACTTAACCTCTTCACTTACCTTTTTAAGATCGTTATCCCATGCATCAAGAGGAAAAAGATCTATATCTACACCAAGATCAATTCCATTGTCTACAGGTTCTACCTTTCGGGTTGTCATATCACAGAGCTTAGCATACGGAAAACGATATCTCTCATTCTTTTCGAACGCAAAAATCTTATACCGCTCGTTATCCTTGAATAGACTGATCATTCTTTCATAGTCATCACGAGGAATAAGCAGATCGATATCGTCATCCCAGGGAATAAAACCCTTATATCTGATAGCACCGAGCAGTGTTCCGTGAGAGAGATAGTATCTGATATTGTTCTCCTTACAAAAAGTATCAAATACTTTCAACATTTCAAATTCAATATCCTTAAGCTCCTGCAGTGACAATTCTTTCATATAATTCTATGTACTCCTTAAATCTTTGGTTTTTGTCAAATTCCTTTGCTTTGTTAAGACAATCGGTTTCGGTAAACGGTTTTTCGGTACATATCCGTATTATCTCTTTTTCAAGTGCATCGATATCATCGCACTCTACCACCGAGCCACAGCTTTCATCAAGCATTTCCGGGCTTCCGCCGGTCTTAAAGGTTACAACCGGTGTACCGCAGGCAAGGGCTTCTATATTAACAGTTGGATAGTTATCTTCACGCGTAGGATTTACAAACAAATCTGCCGCGGTATACAACTCTGCAAGTTCATTTTGATTTTGGGTACGATGAATCGAAATAATATTATCGGGTAATAATTTATCTACATCATTACTTGTACCTACAAGAATTATCTTGTAATCAGCAGAAAGTCTTTTTGACAACTTAATAAAAACATCAAGACCCTTGCGGTTCTCCCATTCCAATGCAACTCCGAGAATAATTTTTTTGTCTTTAAGTGCATACTTTTGCCTTATTTTGCTTTTTTTAGGCTTGAAAACATTAAGATCTATACCGTTGTTTATAACCTCAACGGTACAATTCTTAAGAAATGACTGTTTTACTAAATCTGCAAGCCATATCGACGGAGTTACAACCGTTAAATCCAAATCGCTGAATAGTTTCTTTTTTTCGTCAAATAACCATGTGCTTCTGTCAAAAAACCAAGAATATTGCCTTTTTTGCACACAATTAGAACAACCTATCTGCCATTTTTCACACTTGCACATATCGAAATATGTACAATAACCTGTAAATGCCCAACAATCATGAAAAGTCCATACTACCTTTGTTTTACTTTTCTTAAAATATGCAAACAACCTTTTCAGATCACAGTTATGGCCGTGTATATTATGCAGATGTACCACTTCAGGTTTAATATCCGACAACATTCCGATAAGTACTTTTGTTGCAGTTCCTGTATTAAAGCCCCAATTTCCGAATACTCTTGATTTGAAAGCCGCTAGCTTAATATTTGATTTATTGGAATATTGTATTATATACGGCTGTCGGTTTTCTCCGCTGCTATGAAATACATAATTCTCAATTTTAAAAGAGTTCATCACATCGCTTATTCCGGCGACAATCTTGCCGGTGCTGCCTTTATTATAGGTAGCGTTAATTTGTACAATTTTCATATCAACTCCAAAATGCTCTGTAAGGATAGGTATCAAGAGCACTGATTCCAGTTTTACAGCTTATATAAGTTGTATACAAATAATAGACCGTGAGAAAAACTACCATTGTAAGTTCAATGACAAATGCTTCTTTTTTTGCCTTTTGTTCAATATTTTTGATTATCTTTACCATTGCATACGGAATCAAAATGATAAAAAAATAGTTCACTCGCATCGCCAAAAGATGAACCGATGCAAAGCTTTGCAAAAATGTACTGACAACAAGGATGTTTCGCAATCCCATTGTTTCCATGTCCATATTATCATCATCAGTAAACATATAGGAAACCACGCTCATTGCGAGAAGAAGTAGCAGAAACGATATTGCTCCATTATTCTCTACTTCGACTTCGTTCTTTCCGTTCATAGCAAAAGAAACAAGCTGCGCGAGAAGGCCGAATATTCTTCCGTTAAAAGCATATACTACAGCAAATATTGGTATGGCATATTTCAACTTTTTACGTGTTAAGCGCATATAATAAACCGGATATAGTATAAAGAGTATAAAGCTGGCATGGTGAAATCCCATCGCAAGAACACACATAAGAAGATAAGGCAATAACTTTTTCTTCTTTACAAATTCATAAGCTATCATTCCTATAGACACAGCCAACATCTGGCGAAGACCTGAAAATGCCATAATAAATGTTGACATATTCACAAACAGAATTACTGCAAGGTAACTGTGCTCACGATCCTGTGTGTTAACATATGCTATAGGAATCACACAAAGCGCAGCAACTACAACGAGAAAAATCTGAAAATTATCTGTAATATTACCGATGATCCAATTCAACAATTGGTATACTATCTCTGATTCAAACTTGAGGTTGGCTGTAAAGGGCAATGATCGAAACTCATCAAAATAATACTCATATCTTACCAAATCTCTGCCAAATGTAGGGTGTCTTAATGCAAGGAGTAAAAAAAACAAAACAAAAAATAACAATATAGAAAGATTATGATTTTTTGTATATTCATCCCTACCAATGACAATGGATACCCCTATTCTCCCATTCTCGCCAACTCGCTTCAAAGAAACAAAGGAGAATATAAACGGTATAATCAGCAATAATACATATGGTAACATAACTTCTCCTTCATTTCGGTTTGATGATTATTTATTTCGTCTTAATTCCCTTTACTACTCGGTAATATACACGACGTATAAGAGGTCTTATCCGTCCGTAGAAATTAAGGAACCTTAAACGTGCTTTTTGTCCAAAAGAAAACAACTTTCTGTCCTTGGCAAGTTCCAGACACAGTTTAACAACCTCACGATTACCGTGTATAGCCTCTCCCTTGGAATATTCGTAGAGAAAATTGTATTCTTCAGTGCTTTCCGAAGCAAATGTCGGCGCTATCTCGATACCGATGGTATAGGCGTCCTTATGATAGAGAGATACTCCTGTCTGAGTCAATTGTTTGTCATGCACACGGCTCAGAACTCCCGGATGATCACATAAGGTCAAGGTGTATTTATTGAGAAATATCTTCCACCACATAAATATATCCTGACAGTAGCGAAGTCTTTCATCGAAGCCTCCGCATTTATCAAAAACAGTTTTTGGAATCAGCAACGCACAGCCGTTAGCAGAATTCTTAGTAATATGCATAACCGCCTGCTCCCGGCTCAGCTTTTCTCCGTGATTATATTTTTGCAGCTTTGAGTCAGGCAACCTTTGAGAATTTTTATCTATATATTCGCATGAGCAAAGCACAATCTCGTTGCTGTTGGCATCGGAGCTCAGTGTTTCCATCTGCTTTTGTATCTTATCGGGAGTATATACATCATCATGGGAAAGCCATGAAAAATATTCCCCCTTCATCTCGCTGATACCTCTGTTCAGAGCAGAGGAAACTCCGCCGTTTTCCTTATATATATATCTTATTCTGTCGCCGTAGGAGCGCGCTACCTCATCGGTTGCGCCGTTATCATTTGAGCCATCATTGACAACGATTATTTCGATGGGCGAATATGTCTGTGCCAAAGCACTGTCTATAGCCTCGCGCATATAATTGCTACCGTTATAGACCGGAATTATAATAGATACAAGCGGTTTCTTCACCTTACACCTCATACCATTCGTTTAAGAATTTTTATTGCATAGCTTAAAATATACACACCAGGACAAAATCCGAACTTTGCCATACCGTAATATAATCTCCAATGGATTTTCATTCCCTTGGTACTGAGATTCCGCAGAGCAGGTCTGTACATATCATCATGCAGTATATTATGTATCAATTTATACTTGACTGTCGCTTTTTTGTTACTTTGGATTACATTTAAAAACTGTCCCAATGAATCCAATGCTATTCTTTTTTCCAAGGCATTGTGATATACCTCGTCGACATCTGCCGGCAAAGCTTGAACAAGTGCATTGAACAAATTTTTTCTCTTATTTATAAGGTCATCGTTGTAAATGCTAGTGAGAGAGCTTTTAGCTGTTTTTCTGTAGTGATAAAAGGCTTCGTGAATATAACAAGCTTTTTTCGATAATAAAAACATCTCAACATTATACAGCAGGTCTTCAGTACCTATATACTTTGTATCAACAAACCTTACTTTTTCGGCAATGTTTTTTACTCTGTAACATTTATTGCAAGCTGAGGAAAGAGAATCAAGCATCTCGGGAGAATTGGTATTTCCCAGAACACGTAAAAGCAACTCCTCGTAAGATGTGTCCTCGAATGTAATATCCTTATCGTAAATATATCTAGGAAGACTCCTGTCAGAATACTCCCGTATATATGACCAAAAAACTATATCCGCATCATTTTCGAGAGTATTTTTGATTGCAGTCTCACAGGTGGCGGACGATATCCAATCATCGCTGTCTACAAACATAATGTAATCTCCGACGATAACTTCAAGTCCTGCATTTCTGGCACCGGAAAGTCCTGCGTTTTTTTGATGTATAACCTTTATTCGCTGATCACGTACAGCATACTCGTCGCAAATCGGTCCGCTATTATCTATTGAACCGTCATCAACAAGTATTACCTCAATGTTTTTGTAGCTCTGTTCAAGAATACTATCCAGACATTTCGTAAGATATGCTTCTACATTATATACAGGTACAATAATCGATATAAGAGGTAAATCTTTTTTCATATTTTCTTAAATTCACTTTCTTATCTGTATTAATTACTGTAGATCTCATACAATATCGAATTAACTCTTTGCACATCATATCTTGACGCAACAGATATATTGTTATGACCCATTGAACTAGCTGTATCGATATTTGATATCTTTGTTATTGCTTGAGCAAACTGTTCAACACTATCGGGATCACATTTGAATCCCGTTACACCGTCAACACTATAATCGTTGATACCATGTATATTTGACGTGATAATAGGCAGTCCGCATGCCATAGCTTCGATAGAAGCCAAACCCAGACCTTCTCTATAAGACGGAAAACAAAAAGCATCGGAGGAATAACAAAGCATCATCACATCTTTTCTGTATCCGAGTATATGTAACTGTCCGGATACACCTAACTCATCTGCTAATTCAAGTAAGTACCCCTTTTTGTCACCTACACCGGCTATTGCATAATGTACTGAAGGATCATTCAACTGAGCCAAAGCTCTTACAATAACCTGATGGTTTTTGTTTTCGTTCAACTCTCCGATAGACAAAAGCAAAAACGCATCCTCAGGAACTCCAATCTCTCTTCTCTTCGCCGCCTTATCAACCTGTATATTTTCAAACTTAGACAGATCTATACCTACTCCGGGAACATAATGAACTTCCTTGGCTTTGAATTTATTTTTAGCCAATTCGTAATCTTCTTTATTTATAGTTATAAGCTTGTCTGTAAAACGCGAAGAAAATTTTTCGATCGGATAATATACCATCCAGTTAAGCTTTGGAGCACCTTTATAGAAATGAAAACCATGAGCAGTATAAAAAACCCTCAGACCTTGTTTCTTTCTGAATTTACGGCATGCCAATCTGGTAATAAAAGCCGCATTTGGGGTATGACAATGTACAATATCATAGTTACCCCGTTGTACCACCTTTTTTAACTGACCGTACGCTTTAATATTGTCCTTGGATAATGGCAAACGAGAAAAATCAATCTGATAAAAGTTACAACCTAATTCTGTGTATAAATCATCCAATGCGAGATCGTTATAATTACACGCTATGTCAACATAATTACCTTCTTCAACAAGCATTTCTATATGTGGCTTAAAGAAACTATTCATTGTCAATGAAATAGTTGTAACATACAGTATCTTCATATAACCTTCTTCGCCGGAACACCTACATATGTTCCTTTCTCTTTGATGTTTTTCACCACTACCGCACCAGCTCCGATCATACAATCTTCACAGACAGAAACATTATTTATAACCGTTGCTCCTGCACCTATCATGGTACACTCGCCCACATTGACGGTGCCAGCAAGATGTGAGCCTACCGAGATATGAGCATAATCTTTAACTACACAATCATGATCTACTGAACTACATGTGTTTATTATCACACCTACACCAATCACAGTACCACAATTAACTGTCGCGCCTGACATTACCACACTGCCTTTGCCTATGCCGACATTTTCCGCTATAACCGCTGACGGATGTATAAGAGTTACAATGTTAGCGCCGTTTTTCTGTACTGTTTCTAAAATACTGCGACGGACTTTATTGTTACCTATCGCAACAATGAAATCCGAACTGTCGGTATATTTCCCGTATTCGTCAACCTTACCAATAACGTCATATCCTCCGGATACACTAATATCAGAATCGTCCAGAAAGCGTATGTCGTTATATCCGTTCAATCTGGCGATGTCTGCTATTACCCTTCCGTGACCGCCTGCTCCTATGATAATAAGTCTATTCATATGTAACCTTTTCTGCATCGTTGCCCATAAACTCCTCCATGGTGGCGGAGGTTTCGGAGCTGATACCGTCACGCTTGAAAACTGCGACAACGGTAGCGATAATTATCTTAACATCACCGATAAAAGTAATGTTGTTTATGTATTCTATATCGTATCTGAACTTTTCTTCCCAGGATACAGTATTACGACCGCGGACCTGAGCAAGCCCAGTAAGTCCGGGTCTTACATCGTGTCTGTGCTTCTGCTCCTCATTATATCTATCGAGATACTTCACCAGCAGTGGTCTTGGACCTACTACCGACATATCGCCTATGAGGATATTTATGAGTTCAGGAAGCTCGTCGAGAGAAGTAGATCTCAAAAAATTTCCGTAGTTGTTGAGCCTGACGTGATCAGGCAGGAGGTTGCCGTCCTTATCCCTGGCATTAGACATTGTACGGAACTTGATAAGCTTGAATATCTTCTCATTCTTACCCGGCCTTAACTGTGTGAAAAAGGGATTGCCCTTCATAGCAATAGCACCGGTTATTATCAGTACGAGCAGTACCGGAGATAAGATCAATAAAGCTATGAGTGAAAGAGTAAAGTCTATTACTCTCTTAAAGAATTTTGCATACATTTATGTAAACCTCAAAAGAAGGATTTTATAACAGCTATAACTCGGTTCTGCTCTTCCTCTGTCATCTTGATATCAGATGGCATACAAAGACCTCTTTCAAATATATCCTTACCCACATCCTCTCCCTCTGCGGTAATGAAATCATTACCTTCAAACACAGGCTGCATATGCATAGGCTTCCATATAGGACGGGCTTCGATATTTTCTTTAGCCAACTTATTCATGATATCCAGAGGGTCAACGGACGCACCTTCATTCACCGTCAAACAGGAAAGCCAGAAGTTAGGTTTGCTGTCGAAGAGATAAGGGTTCATAGTCACGGGAAGCTCCTTGAACGCCTCCTCGTATCTTCTGTATATCTTTTCCTTAAGATCTCTGTGCTCATTCAGGTGCAGAAGCTGGCCTCTGCCGATGCCTGCAACAACGTTGGACATACGGTAGTTATAGCCTATCTCCTCATGCTGATACCAAGGAAAGTTCTCTCTTGCCTGGGTCGCCCAGAATAGAGCCTTTTTACGGTCTGCTTCGTTATCACACACCAGCATTCCGCCGCCGGAGGTGGTGATGATCTTGTTACCGTTAAAGGAAAGAACTCCGCATTTACCGAAGGTTCCGCATTTTTTACCCTTGTAGTCTGCCGACAGAGCCTCTGCCGCATCCTCAATAAGAACAGCGCCGTGGCGGTCGCAGATTTCCTTTATCTCATCCATCTTTGCGGGTGTTCCGTAAAGATGGGCAAGCATAACCGCCTTGGCATCGGGATATTTTTCAAAAGCTTTTTCAAGAGCAACTGGATCCATATTCCAGGTCTCTCTCTCGGAATCTATAAACACCTGAACAGCCTTTTCGTAAGAAACGGGGTTGACCGTTGCCGCAAAGGTCATATCACTGCAGAAAACAACGTCGCCCTGCTTAACACCTGCCAGCTTAACGGCAAGATGAAGTGCCGCGGTACCTGCATTGAGACATAGGCAGTTTGCCTCTTCTCCGAGATATTCCTTCATCTCGGCTTCAAAGCCATCGCAATTGAATCCGAGAGGGGCTATCCAATTCCTATCAAATGCTTCATGTATGTATTTCATCTCATCACCATGCATGGTTGGTGTAGAGAGAAAAATGCGATCGTTTTTCACTTATAAATACTCTCCTTCTAGTCAAAATGCCGCTAAACTATGTTCTCTGAAATTACACCGATACCTGCCAACTTTGCCTGTTGATCAACAGAAAGCATCTTTCCACCTTTGCCATCAAGCCTTTTCCTCTGTTCATAAAGCCAACGGTAGAGCCATACCCCCCCGCAAACATAATCGGAAGGAATATTCGTATGTCCGTGTTCGTTATAGTAATCCTTTACCAACAGGTATTTTTCTTCCCACTGATCAGTAGACTTCCAATTCATTCCGATAAGATCCAGCATTTGCTTTCTTTCGGGTATAAGAGTACCCTTTTCGTACATCTCACGCTGGAGTCTCAACCATCTGCCTATACGCAAGCCTTCTGCAGTTTCATATGCTACAGGAATATTAAGATGTCCGTTTGCTCTTTTATAAGTGCAAACTGCGGCATAGTTTTTTTGCCAAACTATGTCCTGCTTATTTCCCCATAGCATTCCCAAGGAATCAAGCCTGTTTATCTGAGCATCCGTTAGCGTAGCACGCTTGTTCTTATTTGCTCTTGCGGCACGCAGGGAAAAGATCCAACTGCCCAGTCTGATTCCCTCGTCGTCAACGTAGGTTGCAGGAACGTCGAGGTGACCGTGCTTACTGTGGAATCTAACACAAGCGCTGTAATTGCGTTCCCAAAGATAATCCACAACACTCCAAACCATCCCGATCCTATCAAGAGCTTCGATGCGTTCGGGAGTAAGGTAAGCCGTTTTAATGCCATTTTTACGGTAACTTCTCAAATTGGCGATCCAGGGACCGAGGGCCACGCCGCAATAATTGTTTTCTGTAATATTTACCAACAGATCCCCATGGTTCCGAAAATAAGCACAGGCAGCGGAATAGTATCTTTCCCAAGCCAGGTCCTTAACACTTTCCCAGCGCATACCTATAGCCTCTAAGGCTGATATCTGTTCCTTTGACAACCTTCCGTTCACCTTACCCTGATACACAAGACGCTGGGTTGCTATCCAGGATCCTAAAGTATATCCTTCCGCGGTAACGTATCTCTTTGGAACGTCTATATTGCCGTTTTCCCTGTAGTAGTCTTCTGCACACCTGTACATAAGCTCCCAGGAAGCACCCAAGGTATCATTGAGTCTGTCAAAAAGCTCCCTGCAATCTCTGACCTCGTCCGTTATTCTGAAATGCTCGTTTACTATATCGTCTTCGCACCCCAAAGAACGGTAATAGGAGGTTGCTATCTGCATCTCCTCCTCTATGGCGTCGATGCTGTAAAGATTATCGATATTCAATACGATATCGAATATGACGGCAGACTCATTCCTGCCTGCAGCGAGAGCTCTGCCTATCTGCTGCTTGTATACTATGGGCGATACCGTAGGACGAAGAAGAATCACTCCGCTTATATCATCAACGTGTACGCCCTCGTTAAGCATATCGATACAGAACAAAAGCTTGATATGCTTACTTGTATCCTTCTTAAAAGCCGCAAAGCTGGCATCGGTTTCCGGATCGTCCGAATACGCCTTATAAATATGAGGCTCGTTGTCTATGTTCTTAAACCATTCCCTCGCCAGCTCAACCATACTGCACATATGATCGTAGTCCGCGCAGAAGACAAGATACTTGCCTGAACGGTCTGTTATATGCTTGTCAAAAATTGCATCTATACCCTCAGACTTTTCGAGGGTCCTGCGTAATGCATCCAGATACTTTTGCCCCTCGTCCCGTACCGCCTTGTTTTTAGCAGAACGTACCCGATGCTCGTATCTCTTCAACTGTTTTTCATAAGCAAACACGGCTAAAACATACTTTGGAGGTGCAAGAATTCCCTTTACGACAGCCTCTCCTAAGGTCATATTGCTTGCAACACAACCGTCAAAAAGTTCATCAGCCATATTTCTTTGATTATCAAGATATCTGACAGCCGTAGCGGATAAGCCGAGGATAGGCGTATCGGGATAGCTCTGCAATAACGTATCCACTCCACCGCCCCACATCTTGGCGCCGCAACGGTGAAACTCGTCCAGTATAATGTAGTCGGGTTGTATCTGTATAAGCTCTTCTTCGCCTATATTCATAAGCTTGGCATAGGTGAAAAAGATAATGTTATCGGGGATATAACCGTCAGAGCATTTACGGAGATTCTCTAACTGAGTCTTGAATATGTATTCGGAAGGAGATAACCAACATATACGTTTGTCCGGATTATCCTCACAGAGCTTAAATCCGATAAATGACTTACCGGTTCCGGTAGGATGAACAACAGCGGCTTTGCCGGTCTTTTCCAGCATAGCGACAGCGCTATAATAGGCATCACAATTATGCTTGAATAAGTCTATTGCCACTGATTTCCCTCCTTCCTGTATGCAACGTAATTTACATTATGTTGAAAAAATTGCATAAAAACTACAGGTATCGCCAATACCCCAAATAAATTATATCATTATTCTTAATAAAAATCAAGACTTTTTTCACTAAATGGAAACCGTCGATCATACATAATGTTTCAAGGCATAACAATCGCCCTTATTTTGAAAACCTCAAAATAAGGGTCCATTTGTTATGCCTTTTTTATTTTATGGCAATTAATATCCATAAATGTTGACATTTTTAAGGCATTTGAACGAACGAATATTATCGCAGATAAACACTATGCAACATAATGTAAATTATGTTTCACGGATGCTTCGGCATCTTTTTTTGTTATATTACCAAATGCATATTTTCCATTTTTCTTCGATGTTCGATTCCTGTCGTTATAATATATATTCTTGTAGTATTGATATTGGAGTGACCGAGAATATCGGCAAGCTTGACGATATCCTTTTCTATTGAATAGAAAATACGTGCAAACAGATGTCGAAGATTATGAGGAAAAACCTTACGACTGTCAACCCCGGCATCATCGCATACACTTTTCATACTTCGCCATACGGTCACACGGCACAAAGGTATGCCGTTAGAGTTTACAAATATAGGTCCTGCAGCTATTCCTTTGTCCTTAGCATAACGAAGAAGCTGCTGCTTTAATTTTTCTACAATAAATACGGTTCTCGACTTACCCTTGCATTTTACGGTTACCCGACCCTGTCGAACTCCCTCTACCGTGATATATTTCAATTCACTGATACGTATCCCCGTACCGCAAACGGTCTGAAATATCAGATAGAGGCGGATATTGTTTTGTCTTTTTGCTTCGTTTAACAGCCGAAAATATTCCTCTTTAGACAGCTCTTTGTCTTCGGAGCAATAAATCTCTTTATGTATTTTAAATTGACGTACGCACAATTCATCTCTCCCGATGAACCTAAAATATGAGTTCAAAGCTGCAATCATCGAGTTCGCAGACCTTGGTGTATATTTCTTTTCAAGCTCTGCCTTATACTCAAGAATCAACTGCTTGTCCAGTTTTCTCCCCTCTGAAAATTCCGCAAATTTTCTTATATCCCTTATATACTTTTCAATAGTCAGCTCGCTCTTCTCGTCTTCATAAAGAAATGTTCTGTACTCCTCAAACTTCATATTTACCTCCAAATAATGCTTTAATAGAACAACAAAACAGAAACTATTTCTCATATTGCTCCTGTTTCACGGTTTTTTACCGGTTCTATACATATTTTATTTTAACACAAAAAGGGGTGAGTTGCCCCACCCAAACCGTGCTTTGAGGATCAGAAAAACCATTTATTTATCACACGCCACAATGTAATTTAAAGCTGATTATAAAACATATCAGTTCTTGACAAAAACTTTTTGTTAGCGAAATGTCTTGAAAAACATTTGCATATGTGCTAAACTACTACCAAATAATGCAAATACCTGTTTGCAAAATGACGTGGAGGTAAAGTGAATGGATAAGAGTTTTAAAAGCGGTCTTGACGTGATATATCTTACCTCCTGTGCGCTGCACAACATAGCTCCGGATAAAAAGAGCGTTGAAGCAATGGATCTTTCGGCGGTGTTTGCCCAGGCAAAAAGGCATAAAATGCTCTCTGTGACCTGTATGGCGCTTGAGCCTTATTGGGACGAGCTTGATCCTGAGCTTATGAAGGTGTGGAGACTGTCGGTAAATCGGGCGGTAAAAAGCAGTCTTATGTATTCTGTGGAACGTGAAAAGCTCTTCAGATTTATGGACAAAAACGAAATTGCCTATCTTCCCCTTAAGGGTATTATCCTCCAGAACATTTATCCTAAGCTTGGTATGCGGCAGATGGTAGATAACGATAT
Source organism: Clostridia bacterium (assembly GCA_017398145.1). Lineage (GTDB taxonomy): Bacteria > Bacillota > Clostridia > Oscillospirales > CAG-272 > RGIG7300. Next base: position 15,292 of record JAFQHD010000101.1, on the reverse strand, counting down.
ACTTATCGATATCAACAAACGTGATCTTGTACGTAATTATATGGTCAATAACGGTTATAAGGTTGACGGTTACGGCAAGGATATCCACGACGTGTATGTAAAGTCTCCCTTCTTCAACTTTGAGATGCACGTATATCTGGCGATAGAATCTGTAGATGCCGTATTCTATAATTATTATCTCGACGTTTGGCAGAGACTTGAAAGACCGGACGAAAATAAATACGAGTTCAGGTTTTCGATTGAAGATTTTTATATCTATATTCTTGTTCATGCATACAAGCATTTTAATTATACCGGTGGCGTGGGACTCAAACCTTTAACAGATATTTTTGTCTACCTTCGCAAATACGGTGAAAGCTTTAATAAACGGTATCTTGCCACGGAGTTAGAAAAAATAAAACTTACCGTTTTTGAAAAAAACATACGCTCTTTATCCCAAAAAATATTTGATATTGATGCCGCAAGAGAAAATCGTATTGCAGATATCCTCAATGAGGAAGAAAAACAACTGCTGAAATTCTTTATTGATTCGGGAAGCTTCGGAAATAAAAACGTATTATACAGAGGAATGATAGAGAAATTTGCCAACGGCGACGGTAAGATAACCAAATCCGGCAAGGTGAAGTATATAATTAACAGGCTCTTTCCCACAGGTCCGTACGTTAAGGAAAACTATCCGTTTTTTCACCGTCATAAAGCACTTCTTCCTGTTATGTGGGTGTATAGATTCTTCTCGAAAATATTTGTAAAATTCAAACACGTATGTAAAGAAATAAGATTTATAAGTAAGCAATAATAAAAGTTACAAAGCCACCCATGACTGGGTGGTTTTTGTGAATTGTTTTATTCGGGGTCAAGCAATTCGGAAACGGTCATACCCGTATAAGCTGCTATCTTCTGTACAGTACTCACCTTAACGTCATCCGCCACATTTTCTATAGAACTCATAGTATAGTGACTTATGTCGCAATGTTCGGCAAACTCAAGCTGACTTTCTCTGTGTTCGTGCCGAAATTTCAATATCTTTTTAGATAGCGCCTCTAACTCAGGCATAACGTTCACCGTCCTCTTTTATATAAATGGCGGTTTTGTCCTAAATGCTGAATTTTTAGTTAACTTTTCTAACAAAAAGGATATCTTCCGACACGTCTTCAAGATGTATAGGACTAAGTTGCAATACAGTACAAAGATTCGCAAATTCAACAGCTTTATCCTCAGACTCAAACAGACCGTCTGATCTGCATACAGCTTCACCGTTTTCATATGCCTCTATGCCATATTTGCACCCGTCGTAACATACACGGTATTTAAACATCTTCACTCTCCTTTACAGTTTTTAGGTTACCAACAACGTAAGTATATTGTACTCCCTGTCGAAAAATATCGCTAACAGTTATAACTGTTATTTGCCTTGCATCTCTTCTTTCAAACGATTTGCTTGTTCTGAAAGTAATTCTAAAATAATAAACGTACCGTAGATTTTTAATCCGCGGTACGTTTTTTTGTTGATATTAAAATGTTATTTACATTAAACTCTCTTTTACTCTTTTTTCGAGCGAGTATGTTCTGTATTTTATCTTACGTATCATATTGTTATGATCTATCTCGGAAATAAACCCTGATTTTAAGGCATAATTGTTGAGAAACAAAAGATATGCTTCCTCTACCCATATCCTTTCCCCGATATATTCGGGTATAGTTTTGTCCGGCTCTTTTTTCATAGCCATACCTCCTTTAGGTGAGGAGGATGGTTAATAAAGCCTATTTCTGAACACCTTGTATTTATGATACCTCAAGCCTCACCGTTTATCATTAACGTCCGGAAACAGTCCGTCCGTTATGATGATTGCCATAAGGTCTTATTTTAAATCATACAATTTGAATTATTGCAGTGATTTATTTATGTTTTCTTGCGTAGGATTCTTTCAGACGATCGATAGCCATTTCAGGACTCATGGTATGATACATCAAATACATTGCTCTCATTATGGAAGCAGGAGCTTGCTTGTAGATCTCTTTGCTCGTTTCTCCTGTATAGAAGTGCCAATATCGGTAGAGATACCCGGACCAGTAAAGTGTTTCATTGTCAAACAAATCCCCGTTTGTTGCAAGTGTATCTGCATTTTGCTCTTTCAGTCGGTCGATGATATATCCCTGACCCGCCCATTGCATATGATTGAAGGGCTTATCAAGATCAACTGCTGTATCAGAAAGCATAAAAGTCTTGATGAAAGATTCACTTGAAAAGCCTTCGGCGGCAGACATCTCAAAAAGTTTGCCCTGCATATCGCACAAAGTTAATTCGAACACATCAAGCATTTTATTCACCTCTCAAAATTTCATCAAAATACTTGCCTTCACGTCTATATCGTTTTTCTATTTGGTTTGCAATATCATAGCTCTCTTTTCTGCGTACGGTTGCTTTTTCCTGAAGGGCGGTAAGCTCCATCTGATAAATATCCGATTCTGAAATTACAGAGAACGCATCACATCCTTTTTGGGTCTTAGCAACATATTGTTTGCCAAGATCGAGAGCGACCAAGCATTTCATAAGGGCGGTGTCGGTAATATCTCCATTGAAGAAACGGGTAAGCTCGGTATAAAGACGGTCATCTGCAATGTGACCGATCACTATATCGTAATCATCAAACAGGTGAGCATATTTCTCGTACAGCTCGCTGTCTTTTACTGTATCCATATAGCCACGGTGATATGCAACTACCATTGCCCAATCCAAACCGAGTTCAAGATCAAGAACCTTCAATCCATCGAGTATCAAACCTACAGCATAGAACTTTGGATTAGGTTCACCGCAAACCAAAGTCAAAGGCTGAATGGTATCAGTACCGGTATAGAAACCTATACCGAAATCGCAGTCCTCTCGGCTCTTAGGTTGAATTTTTCCTTTGAGCCCTTCTTTAGAACCGTGATATAGAATAAGCATATCGTCACCGTGTTCGTAACGATACTTCTCTACGATTACATCAGCTATATCAATATTATGATTATTACAAAAAAGATTGAGTTGGTTCTGAGCCATAGGATTAGGTATCGACTTGCCGTTCTCCCAACGGTTAACCGAAACTACTGTAGTCCCGATTTCTTTAGCAAATTGTTCTTGGCTCATGTTTGTAAACTCACGCATCTTCTTGATCAAATATTTCATGCAAAACCTACCTATCATTTGTTTTCACTTTTATTATATACTATGATAGGTAATTTGTCAACTGTTCGCTTTTAAGAGCCGCTTTGCGAATTGCATTTTAAGCATAGTGGTTTCGCCAATCTTACGCAGGCCGCAAGCAAAATTATAAACCTCGGCTAAAATACGATTGCGTCGCATTTTAGCCGAGGTTTTGTTCTGTTTATATATTATCGGTCTTATAAGAGTTATACGGTTATACTTATCCTATATGTACACTCTTCTTCGTGTCCGATAACGGTGCGGTTTTTACGATGAAATTTCATAATTCGTATGGGAGTCACGTTTAAGAAGATGATCGAGAAGTACGAGAGAGACCTCGCCTCCAAGTAAGCAGGGTCACAGACCCTGCACCCTTCAATCGCATTTCGTTCAGTTTTATCCTCTTATCCTCACACGAGGGTGAGGTATACTGATACCGAGCGTATTTGCGGTGCGGCTATATCGGATGATGTATAGCTGAAGCTGATATAACCGTTTATTCTGTATAGGAGAACAGTTCTTGATAGCTTATCCCATACAGAATAAAGCCGGAAAACCTCCCCTATCGGGGAGGTTTTCCTTTAGGGGAAAATAACCTTGAAAAAGCTACATTTTTATGATATACTTATGTTGAATACAAATGAAGGTTTGAACGGGGGGATAATAATGGATAATAATTTCAAAAGCGGTATCGACGTAATATATCTGACCTCCTGCGCATTGCACGGCATAGTTCCGGAGCAAGGGGCTATAGAAAAAATGGATCTTCAGGCTGTATACAATCAGGCAAAAAGACACAAGATGCTCTATATCACCTGTATGGCTCTGGAGCCATATTGGGACAAGCTCGATAAAGAGATCATAAATGAATGGCGTATGTCTGTAAATCAGGCCATAAAAAGCAGTGTTCTCTATTCGGTAGAGAGGGAAAAGCTCTTCAGGTTTATGGACAAAAATAAAATATCCTATCTTCCTTTAAAAGGGATCATATTGCAGGACGTATATCCCAAAATCGGAATGAGACAGATGCTGGATAACGATATCCTTATTGATATAAACAAACGTCATCTCGTGCGCGAATACATGGAGAATAACGGCTATAAGGTCGATATGTACGGAACGTCCATGCATGACGTATATATGAAGCCACCTATATTCAACTTTGAGATGCACGTATATCTGGTTACAGAGCTGGTTGATCCTGCTTTTTATAATTACTATCTTGATATCTGGCAGCGACTTGAGCGTCCTGATAAAAACAGGTATGAATACAGATTCTCAAAGGAGGATTTTTACCTTCACGTCCTTGTACACGCATACAAGCATTTTACGTATGCTGGAGGTATCGGGTTGAAGCCCTTGGCCGACATTTTCGTTTATCTTCAGAAATACGGAGATTCCCTTGACCGACGCTATCTTACCGCAGAGCTGAAAAAACTAAGATTGACAGCCTTTGAAAAGAACATAAGTGATCTATCAGGCAAAATATTTGACGTTGAAGCTGCAAGGCAAAACAATATTTCAGAGCGTCTTTGCGATGAAGAAGAAAATCTGCTGAAGTTCTTTATCGATTCGGGCAGCTTCGGAAGCAATGATGCCTTGTTCAGGGCTATGATAGACCGATTTGCCAACGGTGACGGCAAGATAACCAAGAGTAGCAAGGTAAGGTATTTTCTAAACAGACTATTCCCTACCGGGGTGTATATCAAGGATGCTTACCCCTTCTTCCACAAGCATAAATATCTTATTCCCGCACTGTGGATATACAGATTCTTTTCAAAGATATTTGTTAAGTTCAAACGAATAATGAAGGAAATAAAATTTATCCTCAAACAAAAATAAAATGAATAATTCAAAAAGTCCGCCAAAGGCGGACTTTTTATGTTAAATTTATCTTATTAATCAAGCTCCATTCCGCTTGTATAAACAAGATTGGATATTATAACATTTATATCCTCACACATTGTGAGGTATGTTTCTTCCGAACCCCCGGTAAGACCTGCTTTCATACCCTCTCCACTGTGGTCTATAAAGTAAACGCGAACGTCATTGCCGTTTACCGTGAGGGTACCGGATGAGATACAGTTTTCTCCCGTATACTCACCGAAAACCACAGTATAAAGGGGTATGCTCTTACCGTCTAACTGTGCAGAGAATTTGATGCCGTATGACGTATCGTTATCGGATATCTCTGTTACGACCTTATCCTTCCATACGGTGGGATAATATATAGGACCGTAGGGGGTCTCTATCTCATAGCTTTCCGCATCAGATACATAAAACTTGTCAGAAACGCTTTCAGTTGTATCCTCAGATGTTTCGATTTCAGTAGTATCAATGGGAGCCGGTTCTTTTGTGTTTTTGCAGGAACAGCTACAAACAAGTATAATAGCCGTCAGTAAAATCAATAATGTTTTTTTCATATTTATTACCTTTCTGTTATTTATTTTTATTTAAATATTTTTTCTGCATAAAATAGAATACGATTCCTATTGCTATCCATATGATCAGCATTATATATGATTCACGACCGAAATGTACTCCGCTGAGACCCGGGATGGGAACTAACTGAAGTACCATAAATATAAGCGAGAATATCATTCCCAAGAAAGCCATTATCGCAAGCCCGGGCTTTGCGTCCTTATCCCGCTTCAAGCTGCGCAATGCCGCGGCGCTGGTAAAGAAAAATCCCATCGAAGCACCGATAGCCGACATATCAACGAACCATCCCAATGCTTCTCTGCCGAGGATGGGGCCTGACAGGGATACTATCATACAGAATATAATAGCATTTACCGGAGTACCGTACTTACCGTTTACTTTACCGAACACCTTGGGCAGGTATGACTCTCTTGCCATAGAATACATAAGTCTTGAGGAAGCCATATAGAAGCCCATAATACCAGATAACACGGCACAGGACACCGCAACTCCGATAAGCACTTTGCCAAATACACCCAACATCTCCTCTGCCGCTACAAGAAGAACCCAATCACCTGCCATAACTCGCTCAGGCCAGTTTGTAAGAGCTGCTGCTGCAACGGTATTGTTAGCTGTATAAACAAAGCAGCCGAACATAATAGCAACAACCATTATACCGATGATCTTTTTATAGGAGAAGTTGAATTCCTCCGCTGCCTGAGGAATGGTATCAAAGCCTACGAATGCCCAGGGCGCTATGGCAAAGGTGGCAAGGATAGAGGACGTTATACCCATTGTTCCGCTGTGAGCGACTGCCTTTGCCGCTTCGGTCGTAGCTCCTGCCGCAATAGCTGCGTTCTTGTCAAAGCCCCAGATCGGAGCAAGGTTGATTCCCTGCGCCTTGCTGCTGACAAGGGCTGAAACGGTCAGAGTGAAAATAGATACTATAAGCAGGCTTGACAGTATATTTTGAACTATACCCGCTTTTTTTACACCCATCATATTGAGTACGGCGAAAAGTATGAGGATCGACATAGCAAAGATCATCTCACCGAGATATACCTCAAAACCCGCAATACTGTAGTGAAATCCGAATTTAAGTATGTCTGCCTTTCCGTCTATACCGTCAACGATAAGACCTATAGCGGTGGAGTTCATGGGAACATTGGTGAGATAAGCTGCAAGGAGAAACCATCCGCAGAAAAATGCAGTTGTCTTTCCGAAATACGTTTTGGTAAAGGTGAATTCTCCGCCTGCCTGAGGATGCTTGGGAACCATATAGGCATAGCTGCATGCAATGATGATCATAACCAATGCACCAAGCACCATAGCTATGGCAGTGCCGGCAACACCTGAGTTTGGAAGAAACTTTTTCCCGGGGTTGACAAATGATCCCCAACCGATTATACAGCCGAAGGCTATTGCCCATACGTGAACAGGATTTAGCTGACGTTTAAGGGTAGTTTCGTGCTTGCTTATATTATTGTTCATTTGTTTATCCTACCACTTTACTCATTGAATTGATAATAAATCCGCCATTTCTTTACCGTCAACCTTTGTTTGAGATGTATATAAACCGCCTGCAGGTGTAAATGTCAGTTCGCCAAAATATATCTTATCTTTGATCACATACAAATCGCATCGAACGAACGGAAAAGGTTTAGATAAATCTCCTGATATTTCTAACAGCTTATTAAGGCAACCCGGTCGGGGTGTTTTTTCCGAAGGAGCATTGTACTTTCCGGTATTTTCAAGCAGATTCCAACCCGCATCAAAAAACTCAGTTTTTAATTCTCCGTGTCCTCTGTCGTGCATAACCAGAATGGCCTTCGGAACACCGTGAAAACAATACACCTTGTAATCGGGTATCGAGCTCTCCCCTTCCGCCTTAAGAAACCTCTCGCATACTATTTTGCGCGGCATATACTTGTACTGCATTTCTGAATGACTTAACCAACACTTATTTTTACGCCATTTTTTCAGTTTAGCAAATACCTCGTCACGATCAAGCTTGTTTTTATCTTCACAAATAATATTCATTCCTGCGCCAAAATTCCATTTAAGCACAAATTTTTGGGGTAACTCCTCCCAAGGAATTTCATCTACCGAATCCCAAGCACCTATTAAATCATTAAGTATATCTTTGCAACCGCAGTCTTCAACATATTCTCTGACAAGATATTTATCTGCACACTTTATGACCAGGGGATCACGGTTATATTTTTTCAGCTTCAGCCACAACAATTTTTCGTTAAAAGTGCGAGGATCTTTTAAATTAAGCTTCTTGCCGAATAGATATCTATACCTTAATTTAGTGTTTATGGTTGGGGAAATTATTGTAGCCGTACTAAAAACGATCTCACGGATTTTTCTGTATATACTTCTGAGAAATTTATAAATACCCACCGTTTTATACTCCTGGATAATTATTTTTTACATTCAAAATACCATTTGAAGTAAAATGCTTCAAATACTATTTTTGTATGTATTCTGGTTTCGGGGAAAAACATAGGACTGATAATACTGGTAGTTATCTGTGTAATAAGAGTAGCAAAGGCTGCACCTTCTATTCCCCAAACAGGAATCAATAACATATTCAATGCGAGATTTACAACAACACCTATCGCTAAATAGTATTTTATATATTTGTTTTTATCTTCACATAATATCCATATGCCTCTGGCAGTTCCGATCATCGAAAACGTCTCAAACCAAATCGCTATCTGCAGGGTACTAACCGCACCCATATAGGACTCTCCGTACAGTACCTTTATGATAATAGGGGCAAATATACAAATCAACAGAGAAAAACCTGCACACAACCATATGACAGTCGAGTATAACTGTTGTAATCGCCTGTTATATTCCTTACTGTCACCGGAACGGTGTATCTCGAGAATGGTGGGTCTGAATGACTGTATTATAGCTGTAGGTATAAATACCCACATCGAGCATATAGCTGTAGCGGTGGTATATAGACCTACCTCTGTATCCGAAAGCATCTTACCTATCATTATCTTATCCATCTGGCTGTACAGCGCCACCATTATTCCGGATAAGATATAGTGATAACTGTCTTTAAGTACGTCCTTTCCGTATTTAACATTTGCCTTGATAACAGGACCCTTTGCTTTTCTGTAAAAAATAAAAAGCAAAACGGCTATAACTATACTTGACAGGGAATTGGAAAATGCAAACCATTCAATGCTTGCTCCGGAAACAATAAGTATAAGTTTATATATAACTACTACAGAAAACGAAATTATTTTTCCTATGGATATAAATTTTGATTTTAAGTAACGCTGAAACCAGGAGTCAAGTATATTGGCCGATTGAAAAACAAGCTGTATCGACTGTAACAACACCAGGACCAGCTTGGTTGTGTCACCGGGATTGAGTAAAATTACTATGATAGCTATCAGTACCGAACTAAAAAACGAAGAAATGAACCTCAGCACAAGACAACCGCCAAGATAATTTCCCTCATTATCGGGGGACGAGATCATCTTTTTAATTATGACCCCTTCCATGCCCAGTGTTGCTATAGAAGTAAAAAATGTAACGTATGATGCAGTATAGTTTAATGAACCGTAATTGGTCGGGCCCAGATATCTGGCAGAAAGTATACCTACGATGAAAGAAAGCAGCATCTGAAACACTCTTTCTCCTATTATCCAACCTGCATTCTTAACCTCTTTACTTTTAAATAACTTTAACATGCTCAACTGTCCTCAAATATAGACTTCCTCGCAATTTCACGGTAAGAAAACTCAATAATACCCTTTGTCTGTGCAATTTTTCTCATCTTGTCGATCTTCTCGGAATGCTCGTATAGATCCAACAATACCTGTTCAATTTCTTCGGTACTGTCCTCGTGTAAAAATATTGCATTTCCGCCTACGTCCACATGATGCATTCCTTCCCAATCACGAAACACAGCGGGTATGCCGCAAGCACACGCCTGTTCCCATAAAACAGAATGTGTACCCGGAAAAACCGCCAAATCCGCAGCTAAAAAATAGTTATATACCGTATCCGACGGTATCCACCCAATGTGTCTGATGTGAGGATCGCAAGCAAGGTTTTCTATCTCGGTCTTCATAGCATCGTTAGGCTGACCGAAAACCAGCAACTTAACATCATCACGGTTCAATGAAATAACAGCTTTCATCAGCTTATCAATGTTCTTTGCAGCATCGATCTTGCCGCCTGTAACCACCAAAAAATCAGTAGATAATATACCGTTTTCCTCTCTTATCCTTTGGGATATTTCGTGCTGTTCTGCAAGACGAATCTTATCGTCATCTCCCCCCATAGGCAATAAACCTATTTTATCCGCAGGAATTCTATATATGTCATTTAAAAACTCACAACGCCACGGGGTTACACCCCAGAATTTTTCACAGTACCGTACAGCTTTTCGCATCCAATGACCGTATATCAAATACTGTCCCATGCGCTTTTTGAATGTATCTACGGGAGTGTTATAATAATCTCCATGCTGGTCTATATAAAGCTTTACGTGTGAATTCCTCTTGCAGTACTTGACAACATCCTTCAGAGAGACAAACTGCCCACCATGACAAAATATCACGTCAGGCTGTATATCGCACAACATGGAATACAGCTTCTCAAATCCACCGTAACGAGAACTGAGACCTTTGCTTCTATCCAACACTTTAACAGGAATATTATATTCATTATAATATTCTTTTTTCTCTTTTTTTGTCTTGCGCCCTGATGCGTCGAAAGAAAAATCGGAGGTTATAATATGCACCTCATGGTTTTGAGAATGATATTTAGGCAATATGTTTTCCTGATATGCCATTTTGTCAATATAGAAACAAGCCAGACATATATGTACTATCTTCATACTTTACACCTACTCATAAATGCTTCAATATTTCTGAAGTATTCGTGATTCTCTGCTATCCACTCCAAGTCTTTATTCCACCAACAAAAATCACCCAAAAATTCTATCTGTTCTTCGGTAAAACGCTTTTTAATAGGCTTTGCAGGCACACCGCCCACAACAGTATAGGGTTCGACATCACGTGTGACAACCGCGCCTGCCGCAATCACCGCCCCGTCTCCTATACGGACACCGCCAAGCAACGTTACATCACAGCCTATCCATACATCGTTACCTATAAATACGCTTGTCCGTCCATCCACCGGATTTTTTAATACTTCATCAAAACAATCGGTATCAACATAGCTGAATCCACTTTGCTTTTGTGTTGAATAAAAAGCAGGGTGTACAGATACAAACTCTGATAACGGATGGGTTCCGGAAACTGTATTTACTCTGTCAGAAATACAACAATATCTTCCAACAGTCGCATTCAAATAAGAATTACATCCAATGTAACTTGCATAACCTATACTACCGCTAAAACAGCTCCCGGCTCCTATGCGGTTGTAACCCTCAAAATTGGAGTGAAAACCGTTTATATAAGCCCTCTTACCTATCTGCAAGTGAGCTTTCTTAAATTTGCATCTGTAGTATAAATTACGCAATGCTCTTTTTATACCGATCATTTTATACCTCTTCTACATTATTCTGTGCGTTTCTCGAATCGAAATCAATACTGCCGATCAATCCGCTAAAGAGACAAAAAGCACAGAAAAGCCACGGTACTCCCTGAATAATAGGTTCCAGATGGAATTCAACAATAGTAGCTATATATACACATAATACCAACAACTTGAAATCATTATCATAATTTGTTTTGAATACTAACTTTAGTACCCGTACCGCAGACGACACAACAAAACCGATCAATAACAGATAACCAATCATTCCGACATCGTTGTATGCATCAAGGTACAGTTCATGTGCGTATCCGCCGATCTCTCTACGCATTTGACCACCGCCGAAAGGATAACGCAACATCTGTGATATATAGATTACTCGGGTATTCATTCGTGCATCGTCAACAAAGCTCATTCGATTAAATCTGTAATAGAAATTTGAATCCATGATCCAATCACGGACACCGAAAACATTCAGCGAGTAAATAAAATAGATTATTATTCCAATTATTATAGGGATAATCAACACTTTTCCCAATCGTTGTATCTGTGCTTTTTTTGCCGAATATACATATGCCACAGCCAACAACAATATCATCAATATGATGAGTGTTCTTCCTGCCAGAACCAGATTGTAGGCAAATACAGTAATCATACCAATCAATGCCAAAACTTTTATTAACGGTTTCCTTTCGGAAAACAGCAGTGCTGCAAAAACACCGGTTGCCATAACCGCCATACAGGCCTGCCCGGTAGCACTTATAATACCACCTGTCCAGATATCTACGTTATTTCTACTTGTACTGTCTACGTTATTAAACATATTAAGCAAAAAATGTATGTATGCACCCATCGCCATCGTAACGAAAACCGTATACGTTTGGATTAGTTCATTACGTTGACGGGTTATTGTTTTATCATTATGTTTTATATAGTTTGAACCCATCAAATAACAGACAGGGAACGTGAACTGTCTGATAATGGTAGTAAGATTGTATCTGGCAAGAGGGTAAAATATAAGATAGCATGCCGATACCAGAAGCAATACAAAAAACAAACCATCTAATTTTATGCTGTTATGATTTGCTATAACATATATAATAAAGGCAAAAAATATAAAATAAGAATACAAATCACCTACGTTCATACTTCCTAAAAAAAGTAATAAAAGTATAAGCTTTTGTGAAAAATTAAAATTATTTTTTAACAGAGATACCATATTATTTACCTAATAACACTTGAAAGAAATTTTACAATGCGTTGACTCTGCACTACATTATTCTTATTTTCCATAACAAAATTTTGCGCTCGTTTTCCAATGTCGGTTAGCTTTTCGTCGGATAAGGCAAATATTCTTTTTATAGAATCGGTCAAATAAGACACCTCATTATCCTCTACAGAAAACACATACTCAAAATATTCCTCGGGGATTCCGGACAACCTGGTTGTTAAAAGCGGCGTTCCGGAATACATGTATTCTATCGTTTTTGAGGGAAAGCTGTATTTTGTAAAATCATCCTTACTGCTTCTTGGATTAACAAGCAGAGTCGCTTTTTTTTCGTATTCCAAAACCTCCTGTCTGTCTCTTCTTCCAAACAGACGGATGTTAGGGTTTTCCTCGGCACGGGCTCTGATAATATCCACTGCATTACCGTCACCAAAAAGCCACAGCTCGGTATCAGGCAGACGAGCGGCTTCAAAGGCATCCAATAAATTTATGATGCCGAATTTTTCATTAAGACCGCCTGCATACATAATACTGCGCTTATCCGTTTTTATATCGTTCTGAACCTCAGGAAAACCTTTTGCATCAAGAATACCCTCCATTACCATGTACGGTTTTAAAGGGGCAATCGCCTCTGACATTGCTTCTGTCAGGTATATATAGCTATCAAACTCGCCCTGAATTTTCAAAGTGGCATTAAGATACGGTTTTCTTAACATTGCCATAAAGGTATTCTTGGACGAATTTATATACATATCTCGAGGCAAATCAGGTACAATAGCACAATTTCTGACTCCGTATTTTTTCGACTGTGAAATAATAGTTTTTGCAAGAAACGGTGATATTCCGTAAGTCAGAACTATACGTTCTTCATTTTTATGTTCTTTTAACCATTTTTTTAATATTCGTCTGCCATCCAGCCTGCGGCTCAACTGCTTTAAAAAAGGAACATTAATGGTTTTTAGCCAGGTACAGGTATAACCACAAGATATTTTTTCCTGTTTGTTTCCCCAATACAATATTCTGCTATCACTATGAGGTGAAATCATCGGGTAAGTAAAGATATCTATCTCTACGCCATTTTTATAAAACCCGTCAAGCAGGGCGGATTCAAAAACAACTGTTGCAACCGTAGGTTTGATTCTGCATTTTGATAAGATTTTTTCATATTCTGTCAGATTGCATACAGTACCAAAATACAATATTCTCATTTCCGCCTCCTTATATTATTTACTATTTATCTTTCAGTACAGATTTAATACCACTCACAAGTCCGTCACAGGTCTGTTCTACGATAAGACCGCCGTATTTGCGTGCAACCTCCTCGCAAGCCGTATTTTTATACACAATTGCAGGAACACCGCAGGACAAAGCTTCAAGTGTAGTCAGTCCAAAAGTCTCTTCCCTGCTGGGATTAACAAAAACATCGGCCGCCGAATATATCTTTGCAAGTTCAACGGCATTGTTTGTACGTTCAAGCATCAATAATTTTTTCGGTAATTTTTTCTGCAACTTGGCCGGTATACCCACTAACACGATCTTATATGTATCGTCTAAGATATCCGATAGCTTTACAAAATCATAAAGTCCCTTTGATATGCCCCAGGCACTGGCTACTCCAAGTACTATTTTTTTATCCGACAATCCATATCTTTCTCTGAAATCACTTGGAGTTGGTTTGAAAACATCTGTATTAATGGTATTGTGTACCACCTCTATAGGGTACTCCTTTAAAAAAGATTGCCGAACAAGATTTGCCAACCACTCTGACGGTGTAATTACACTCATATTATTTACACCGGTAAAACTCTCTCTTTTTTTATCGTAGTTATTTTTTGAGTTATCAAAAAAGAGGCTTTGAGGATATCTGTTTTTGAGAACACAACCATAGCATCCGTCTTTCCACTTATCACACTGTGCTCGCACAAAATGACAACAGTGTCCTGTAAATGACCAACAGTCATGGAGTGTCCAACGAACTTCCATCGAAGGTCTTTTTTTTATCCAATCAAATAACATTTCCACGTTTATGTAATAGCCGTGCAAATTATGGAGCCATAATAAATCCGGATTGAATTTTTCGGCCCATTTCAAAAACTCAGTTGTTTCGCGCTTTGCGTTAAATCCCTCGTTATCAAAAACTCTTGTCAATAATCCGTTTATATTTACCGACCTGTCGCTTCCGATACGATATGAGATTGATCTATATTTTTCAGGAACGTTTTCTCTGCCATAAGCTATTCTGCATTCATGACCTTCTCCCATAAATTTATCTGCCAATTCTACAGCTATTCTTCCGGTGCTGCGTATTCCGCAAACCGAGTTGATTTGTAATATCTTCAATTAACAGCACCTGCCTTTAATTGCTTTTAGGATGTCGCTGTATCGGAATAATCCGATACAGCGACATCCCCAGTCACAATCTAAATATACTTAATGTCTTGGACGTTTAGCCTGCATAAGGAGTCTTGTAGAATGCCTTAGCATGAACACTTACGTTCTCACCCATTGTTACTGTATTAAGCTTTTCACAGTAACCGAATGCAAGGTTACCTATAGACTTAACAGACACAGGTATATCAACCTGCTTTACATAATAAAGCATGTAATAGAATGCAAGTGCACCGATACTCTCAAGCTTGCTGCCCTCTTCAAAGGTAACAGTGTTAACCCAGTGAGCATATGCAAATGCATACTGACCTACGTGAGTGATGTCCTTGCCAATAACAACATCCTTGATCTGTTCGCGGTACTCTGCCCAAGGCTGTTTGCCCTGACTTGAGTAATTGTCCATAGCACCGGAGCCGCCGATAACCATCTTGCCGCTCTTATAAAGTGTCCATGTTGCATTTGCACCACAAGTACCGGAAGCAATAACTGCATCAATGTAAGGACGTACAGTATAGGGAATTTCGTTGCTTACTGCA
>JAFQHD010000100.1 GCA_017398145.1 Clostridia bacterium | reverse complement strand
TCGGTTTGAGGGTAAGGAGTTGCCCACCCTCAAGTCTATGGACACCGTGGGTATCGTGGTTTACTGCGGCTCCTTCTCAAAGGTTCTTTCCTCGGGTATGCGTATAGGCTTCCTCTGTGCAAACGAAAAACTGATGCAGAAGATAGTTGTGGCAAAGCAGGGTGAGGACGTACACACCCCCATGCTTCCCCAGATGATCTGTGCCGACTATATTGAGCACTACGATCTTGACGCTCATATCAAGTCTATACAGGATCTCTACAGACATAAATGCGGCGTAATGCTCGACGCACTTGACAAGTATATGCCGGATTGTGTAAAATATACCCGTCCCGAGGGAGGTCTCTTCTTATGGTGCACCCTTCCCGAAGGAATAGAGCTTAATGAGTTCGTTCAGGCGGCTCTCAAGCGTAAGGTTGCGGTAGTTCCGGGCACGGCGTTCAACTGTGACACCTCTGCTCCCTCCGATGCTTTCAGAGTAACCTACGCTACACCTACTGAGGAACAGATAACTGAAGGTATAAAGATTCTCGGTGAGCTTGTCACCGAATTTATGAAAGGTTAAAGACAATGGATGATAAGAAGATAATTTTCTCGGGCGTACAGCCCAGCGGTATACTTACCATAGGCAACTACCTGGGAGCTATTAAAAACTGGGGTGCGTTCCAGGAGGACAACAACTGTATTTTCTGTGTTGTTGATATGCACGCCATAACAGTAAGACAGGTGCCTGCGGAATTAAGAAAGAGAACCTACGAGACCCTTGCCATCTATATGGCTTGCGGTATCAGCCCCGAAAAGAGCACTCTCTTCGTGCAGAGCCACGTTCCCGCACATGCGGAATTAGCTTGGGCGCTTAACTGCTACACCATGTTCGGTGAGCTTTCCCGTATGACCCAGTTCAAGGACAAGAGTAAGAAGAACGCCGACAACATCAACGCAGGTCTCTTCACCTATCCCGTGCTTATGGCATCCGACATCCTGCTTTATCAGACCGACCTCGTTCCCGTAGGTCAGGACCAGATGCAGCATATCGAGCTGGCAAGAGATATCGCTCAGCGTTTCAATCAGGTATACTCTCCCACATTTACCGTTCCCGAGGGCTTTATACCTAAGTCAGGTGCTAAGATAATGTCTCTTGGTGACCCCACGAAGAAGATGTCAAAATCTGATGAAAACGTAAACGGCTTCGTTTCTCTGCTTGACGACCGCGACACCATAATCCGTAAGTTCAAGCGTGCGGTGACCGACTCTGATACGGTTGTCTGCCGCGGCGAGGAAAAGCACGGTGTCAACAACCTTATGACCATATACTCCTGCTTTACCGGTAAGAGCGACGAGGAGATAGTAAAAGAATTTGAGGGCAAGGGCTACGGCGATTTCAAATTAGCCGTAGGCGAGGCTGTTGCAGACGGTCTTGCACCCGTGCAGGCAGAATTCAACAAGCTTATGGCAGACAAGGGATACCTTGAAGCCGTTATGAAGGAAGGCGCTGACAGAGCCAACCGTATGGCATACAAAACTTTAGCAAAGGTATACCGCAAATTAGGCTTTGTGGGCCGCATATAAGGAGTTTATATGAGTTATATCGACATAGTATACGGTATTGCGGCTATGGTATGCGCGTTTCTTATAGCCTTTACCACCACCCCCGCCGTCCGTGTTCTGGCGTACAAGATGGGTGCTATAGACATCCCCACCGACAACCGCAGAATGCACAAGAAGCCTGTTCCACGTTTAGGCGGTCTTGCAATATACTTGGGCTTCGTGCTGACTACATTTATCTTTGCAGACGTGTCCCCTACTCTCATAACCTTATGGTTAGGCGGCTCTGCCATAGTATTGCTTGGTATCTTAGACGACATTTTCAGGCTCAGAGCTATCGTTAAGTTAGTGATACAGATAGGCGTTGCAGGCATTGCGGTATGGCAGGGTCTTACCGTTGAGCGCATCACCGTTGCGGGTATGACGATAGAATTCGGCTCTTTCGCGATACCCATCACGATGCTGTGGATAGTGGGCTTGACCAATGCCATAAACCTTATCGACGGTCTTGACGGTCTTTCCTGCGGTGTTTCGGCGATCTCCGCAATATCCCTTTTGCTCGTTTCCGTGGTGTTAGGCGAGAATCCCGCCACCACCGTGCTTATCGCAATCCTTGCAGGCTCGTGTCTCGGGTTCCTGCCCTTCAACTCCAATCCCGCAAAGATATTTATGGGTGATACGGGCGCACTCTTCTTAGGCTATACCCTATCGGTGGTATCCATCACGGGTGTGCTTAAGATGCACACCATCGTGTCCTTCATTATCCCCTTACTTATATTCGCGTTCCCTATTTTAGACACGGCGTTTGCCTTTACCAGAAGAATACTTCACGGCAAATCTCCCTTCTCTCCCGACAGAGGTCACCTGCATCACAGACTTATAGATATGGGTCTTAATCAGAAGCAGGTAGTCGCAATACTCTATTCCCTCTGCGCTATCCTCGGTCTCTCTGCTATCATGTTCACCGCGGACAAGCTCTGGAGAGCGGGTCTTATCGTTGCCATCGGCCTTGTGCTTCTTATAATCAACTTCGCATTACTCAAGAACCCTAATACCCGTGAAAAAACAGGTATAGACCAGATGACAAATAAGAATGACGATAAAAAAGCACCGTAAGGTGCTTTTTTATAATGCGGAATTAAATAAAAGGCTGACCGCGGTCAGTCTTTTTTTGTTGCTCCCTCTATGAGGAGCTTGTCGTATAATGCTTGGTGACAGTCGTCAAGATCACAGTGGGTACGGTCGGGCACGGGGTAGAAGCTAAGATCGTGCTCACGCTGCATAGCCTCCACAAAGGGTCTTGCGTGCTTGTCTATATTCACCGCCCCGTCCTTTTCGCAATGGAAGAGATGGTATTTTGTTTCTTTTGGCATCTTGTCCACAAGGTGAAGCGGAGATGCGGAGCGAAGGGCATCCTCTAAACTGCCGTCATAAGAAGCAAAAGCAGTATAAAGAGTACGGGGCAGGTCGGGACGCTCGGTGAAGTGATAGGGCAGGTCGCAGACGGGACAGTTTGCCACGCAGTACGCGGGAGTACGCTTGGAATAAGCGGTATACACAAGAGCTCCCTGTCCTCCCATACTGCCGCCGCAGGAAACTATAGGAGTATTCTCGGGGAGGTTATGCTTTTTGAACAGGACATCTATTATCTCGTCGGTAAAGTCTACGGTATGCTTATTCATCCACGCCCAGGGGTTGTGATATGGGATAACGAAAAGAACATTATCCTTGGCAAAGCCCTCACCCCAGTCGCTTCCGTTATCGTACATACTGCAGCCGCCAAGCCCAACGAAGAACACAACTATTCCCTTGATATCCCCCTTGATGGCGTAATCGTTACAGTAGGCAAATCTGCGGAGATTTGCTTCATTCATTATTTTTTCCATACAACATCCTCACTTGAAGAATTTTCTCAGCTTAAGCTTATCGTTAAACTCGCATCGCTTGTCCATAAAGTGGCTGTAGAGACCGATAAGAGTTCCGTTGATAAAGGCGCAGATAACGGTACCCACACCCAGCCCTTTTATACTGCCGAAGAAGATAAAGGTCAGGGCTACCGATATTATAAGGCTGCATATATCGTATGTGGTTTTGCACTTTCCCGTATTGAATCCGAAGCGCTCGCAAAGCTCCTTGACAAAGAGGTCATATGCCTCGGGAGCAAGGTAGGTATGGAACATAAAGGCTACTCCCATGGTCACGGTCAGCACACCGGGTACGAACAGACATATCCTTGCCGCAAGAGTTTCTGCCGTTACAAGAGAAAGCAGAGCCATAAAGCCGTCGATAACAAAGCCGTATATAACGGCGGTCAAAAAGGAAAATATATAGCTCAGCTTAAAGCGGCGCATGATTATCGCAAGGATTATAAGCAATATCCCCTCTACGGCATAACAAGCCATACCGAAGGTAACGAAGGGCAGGGTCTCGGATAATTTGAGATAGGTAAGATAGGCGGGTGCTACCACCATGGACATACCGAAATCTGCCTTTTCGAGCAGAGAATTGCCGAAGGCTATAAGCAGTATGCCGAGG
>JAFQHD010000001.1 GCA_017398145.1 Clostridia bacterium | reverse complement strand
GTATATGTATCACCGCAGTTGATACATGAGTAGGTGTACTCACCTGCTGCACCACAGGTAGGCGCAAGAGTTTCGCTGCCAACGTATTCGTGATCGAGCTTAGCGATCTTTTCTGTATAACTGTCACCGCAACGGCAGGTATAGGTCATTATACCCTCTGCATAGCAGGTAGCAGCCTTGGTTACCTTGGATGTGTACTTATGTGTATGCTCGCCCTCGTCCTCCCAAACTGCAACAAATGTTACATCAGAGTCGAAGTTGAAGGTGTCAGAGGTATTGAGCATATAGTCACCGTAGTACCAGCCTACAAGCTCTGTGCCTTCAAGTGTTGCCTGAGGATTTTCTCCTACAACCTCTGCATAGGTCTGACCCTTCTGAATAATGAAGGATGTAGAACCGATCTTTGAGCCTTCGCCTGCGTCAAAGGTTACCTTATAACCCAGTGCTTCAAGCTCTCTGTAAATTTCTTCGCCGCAGAAGAGACAGTCAGCCTTAAGCTTACCTGCCTTGTCAGCGGTAGGCTCGGTAACTATCGTCCATTCGGTAGCGTAGTGACCCTCGTTATAGATCATCTCGTTGCTCATCAGAGCACCGCAGATAGAACAGTATGTAGTAATGTAACCGTGCTCTGCACAGCTGAGCTGCTTGGACTCTACCTTACCGGGAGTACAAGCGTGAGTTACGGTACCGATGTTCTGTCTGATATAGGGGAATATACCTGCGCCGTCACAGGTTACGTAGTCGAATACCATACATCCGCGAACACCCTCGCGTGCGATGATCTCAAACTTATATGCAAGGGATTCCTTATCCTCGTAAGAGAAGAAAGAGCCGCCGGAAGGATTGAACAGATAAGGAGCCTTGGAGGTATCATCCCAATATCTTGTATAACCGTTCTTGTTGATATATGCCGCAACGAGAAGGTCATAGTGAAGGTTACTTTCCTTAAGTGCGGCAGACTGGAAGAGACCGTGGTTTATGTTGGCCGCACCTTCCCACTCTCTGGAATAAAGACCCATACCCGAAACTATCTTGGTTGCGGGAATACCTAAAGACTTATAAAGATTGATGTCGCCCTGTACAGAGCCTCCGGGGGGAACGTGACCGTAGGGGTCGGCGTTATCGTAAGGAGGAGTATGATGATGTGTATAGGGGAATGCAGAGCCGCAGTAGAGGTCGTAGTTCATGATATTGAAGTAGTCAAGATGCTCTGCACAAGCAACGAGGTCGTACTTCTCACAAGCCCAGCTTGCGGCGGGAGTTGCAATAGAAAGGATATAGTGTTTACCCGTCTGCGCCTCAAGAGTATTAAATCTTGCTCTTACCTCGCCTAAGAACATTGCGAAGTCGTCCTTAAGTGTGAGGTCGGAGGGGAACTCAAAGTCAATGTCGAGGCCGTCAAAGCCGCTTGCCTTAACTGCGCCTACAAGGTGGTTAGCGAACGCCGCACGGTTGGAGGGTGTAGCGATCCAGCTCTCAAACACCTTGATGTTACGGTTGTAGATAGTCATAACTATCTTGATGTTGGGGTTCTTTGCGATAGCCTTCTGTCTCATGTAAGGCATCTCTGCAAAGTAGGACTGTGCGAAGGGATAGTTACCGGGGCCGTTGTCTATAGCCGGGCCGAGGTAGTTAAGAACGTCGATATACGCCATATCACCGTCGGTGTACATTTCGTTCTTATTGATATAAGCGATAACCTGCTGCTGAACCTTAGCAGTAGAAGCTGCAGTTTCGGACATACCGCAATCGGTACAGTATCTTACAACCTCTTCGCCGTTACCGGTGGACTGCCACTTGGGGAAGCTGTGTCCCTTTGCCTCGTATTCGATATTGGATGTCCAGCCGCATGCCTCACAGTACTGTGTAAAGAAGCCTGTGTCGGAGCAGTTGGAAACCTTCTTGAACGCCTGAAGCACGTGGTCTGCGTGAAGCTCCCACTTGGGTGCGTAGGCTACGTTTTCGGTATAAGAGAAGTATTCTTCGTCAAATACAAGCTCTGCACCAGTCTTTTCATTGAACCAGCCGCGGAAGGTGTAACCGGGGCGGGTGGGGATAGGCATTGCGTCGATAGCATCGGTGAGCTTTTCACCGTAAGCTACTGTGAAGCTCTGCTCGGAAGCATCGAGATAACCTTCCATTGCGTTGAAAGCGATTGTATATTCCTTTGCGGAATCAACGGGTGTGCTCCACTGTGCGTAGAGAACGAGAGCATCGCTGCTGCTATAGTCGGTGATAACCTCGCCCGCCTTGTAGGATGTACCTGTACCGTCAGGCTTGGTGTTCCAGCCGAGGAATCTGCCGCTTTCCTTTACGAATGCGTTGTTACGTACTGTGTAATCCGCATAATCGTAAAGAGTAGGACCCGCCCAGGTCATATACTCGGTTACGTCGTTACCAACACCGCCGTTAGCCTTGTAGATAACTGCAGGCTCCCAGACTGCGGAGAACTTCATGCCTGTTTCGCCGTAGGAGGTTACTGCACACTCAAAGTCTGCCCACTGGTAGGTGTAGTCGTTGAAGATCGGGATCTCAAGCCAGGTATTTCTGGACTCAAATCTTACGATATTTCCGCTGTCGGCAAATACACGGCCGTAAAGCTCGTTGCCCTCGTCATCGGTAAGCTGACGTGCGCCTGCCTTGTAGGGAGCGTTCTCACCGTCGGGAATATAGAAGTTTGCAAAGCTTGTGGTCTCATGCTTTTCGTTACTGTAGTTTACAACAAACTCTTCCTGTATATCTGTTTTGCTTACGGGGAAGCGGCCGCCGTCAGCATCGTAAATTACAGGGTTGCCCCAGATACAGTAAAGTGTAGTGGAAGCGTTTGCAGTATACTTCTCGTGGAAGGAGGTACCGTTGCCGCGACCGATGGGAAGCTCGTTTGTATTCCATTCTACGAATACCATAAGGTTGCCAAGATCTCCCTGTACACCGGGGAACATGCCGTATGCATTTATGATATCGCTCTTATGGTGGGGAAGCTCAAGATCCACTGCGGGGAACTTGTAAACTGTTACGGGATTACCCCAGCCCTGATGACCGGGATGAAGGGTTACTTCATAACCGTAAGAAGCATAGAGGGTTGCGGAGCTGTTGACGAGAATAGGATTCTCTGCTCCTGCGGGATATGTAATAATACCCTTATCTGCGTCTGCCTTATTGAAAGCCCAGCCGCGGAATACCATTCCGGGCTTACTGGGAGCATGCTTGGTCAGATATATGACCGAGCCGCAGTTTACGGTGATGTCCGCCGGGGGATTAGCTCCGCCGTTGACATCAAAACTGATGGTTGCGGTATCTGCTGCCGATACGGGAAGTGTGAAGGACACACAGCCCAGCAGAGTTACCAGTGTCAAAATCAAAGACACGATCCTTTTGAAATTTGACATTTTTGCCTCCTAAAATATATATTTTTATTTTTTGTTACAATAATATTAACACTTTGTGTATTATATCACACTTGTTTGTAAAAATCAATAGATATATATAATATTTCGCCTGAGTTTTTGTATAAATTGCAACACTATATAATGCAATATACGAGTGTCCCACCAAAACCCTACTCCGAGACTCGATATTTTAAAAACACGATACGACACAATAAAAAGGCATCCCGAAGGATGCCTTTTACTGAGTTTTTTTCTTTTTGATCATAGGAGTCACGGTTACGACAATGACAACCGCGCTTATCGCCATAAGAATGACATAGGTCATCATATTATCGCCTGTTTGGGGTGGCTTGGGATCGGAGGATTCCACCGGGAGCTCCTCAACCTTAAAGCTCCAATCCACGTAACCTGCCGCATTCTGAAATTCGTTGCCCAGCTCCGCGGGTACGTTCAAGGTAACGTCAAGAGTTACCTTACCTCCGGAAAATACCGTTCCGAGGTATACCCAGTCGGTAAGCTGTGCTTCTTCGTTTGCGGGAGCCTTGTAAAGCTCGGTCTTTTCGTCCTGCTTTACACTTAATTTAAGCTTGGACAAAAATTCTTCATTGGATCTTTCTTCCTTGCTCGTATCAAGAGCCTTAATATAAAGCTTGATCTTGACATTGTTTGCCTCTTCGTTCTTGATCTCTATTTTCTCGGTAAGTGAATCGCCCGGCATAACGTTTTTGAAGGATTCAAAAAGATCGGTGGGGGATTCTTTGCTGCCGGGAGCAAAAACGAATTTCCTTGTTCCGGGGTTATAGGATACGTTGCCCTGTGCATAAGCAGATAAGCCCGTTGACGTCACAAGAAAGACGGCTATGATAAGGAGGAGCGTTTTCTTGAAAATGTTCATCATAGTACCTCCTTATTTACTTATTCTGCCCGTTGAGCTAACGGTTACGCCCCATTCGCTTTTAACGATGGAGGTGGGGTTAGCTTTGATCGCTTCGGCAATGATATCCACCTCAAGGTGATATCCTGCGGGAGCTCTTCCCGCTACAGGTTTAAGCTCTCTTATAAGATCAGGAGTAGATGCACCGGGAGCAATGGCTAAAGCATAGTAGAAATAACCGTCTGTAGTAGTGAGATCCCAGTTGGCGTTACTGCCCATTCTGTAGGTATAATCCTCACCCGCTACAGGCTTTTGGGAATAAACGTTGCCGTCTGCATCCTTCCAGGTAACTACGTAGTATGCTCTGATATAAGCCTTTGAGCGCTCGGAGGTATTCTTGATCTTAACGTGCTCCTTTAGCTGCCCGTTAAAATCTTCTGTAACCTCGGCGCTTATATCACCGGGGAAGAATCTGTTTACCAAAGTATCGGTAATGGCATTGTTGAACGCCAAGGTTGAGCCAACGCCTACGCAAAGGACGGCAATTATACATACTATAACGAGGACTTTGTAATTCTTAAATATCTTCATTACTTCACCCTCCTTATACTTCCTTAAACTTGTTTACGGCATAGCATACGTCCGCCAACCACTTCTTGTTTGTAAGGATGTTGGTGAATGCCACCGTTCTTGTCTGATCTGCCGATAATGTAAAGGTCTTGGAGGTAGCGGTGGTTTTTGCTCCGCCGTCCAGTGAGACCTGAACCGAAGACTTTGCATATCTCCAGCTCCAGTCGGTACGCTCGGTGACCTTATAGGTTCCCAAGGGAAGATCCTTTAACGTGACAGAGCCGTTACCGTAGATTATAACGGTCAGGTTGATATCCTTGGTGCCGGTGCTCGTTCCTACGATATCGAAGACAAAGGACTGGTCCTTATCTACCTTGCCGCCGTTTGCCGAAACGGTCTTGGTAATGGTGATATCACCATACTTAACGGTCAAGGTAATATCAAGCTCAAGTACGCTCTTGCCTATGTTACCGGGAGTAGCGTCACTTGCCGTATAGACAAAGTTAAAGGTTGCAAAAAGGTCTTTATTGTAATTTGAAAGATTGGTAAGAGTGAATTTTGCAAGGTCTGTCTGAGTCACCTTGCCTGCACCCGAAACGACAACGTTTCTGCCGTCGTAAAGGTTGGAGTCTCCCATACCGAGAGTTATTCTGACTTTATTTGTTCCGAGGTCAAAATCGGAAAGCTTGGTAATGACCTTGGAGCCTGTGGCAATGTCCTTTGTAGCGGTGGAAGGCAGATAGAATTCGTCGTTGGGACCGCAGCCTGTGAATCTCACCTTACCCCCTAAGCCGAACACGCCGTCCTGATATACGGCACCGCCCGTGGGAGCTTTGCAGTTGGAGATCGTACCGCCTGTAAGCTCAACGGTTCCGCCGACGTTGTTATAAATAGCGCCGCCCTTACCTGCCGTACAGTTATCTATGAGACCGGCTCTGAAATAGAACGCACCCTGAGAAACCGCAACCGCACCGCCGTTACCGTTTGCTCCTGCAGAAGAATTAAGTATCTCTGCGCCTTCAAGGAAGGTAAAACCGACGCTGCATACAGAGCCGCCGTATTCGCAGTTACCTCTTACCATCGTAAAGTTGGGGTAGAGATATGCCGTTCCGTAATTTTCGAGATGACGGCACTTATTATTGGTATCAAAGGTAAGCTCTGCGTATTCCTTTGACGTGTCGTTGGTACCGAACTTGACCACCATATTATTGGTGGGATTGGTGTTAAGACCAACGATGACCGCATTGACTATTCTGCTGTTCCAGGTCGCGGTACAGTTGGTTCCCGCTCTTATATCGCTCTTACCGCCGGGCTTTTCTCCTTTGTAGGAGGAACGGATTGTAAGGTTGTGGGGAATGTATACCGTATAGCCTTCGTTGGTATTATTATAGAAAACAAGCTCGTCGTTATTTCTTGAATCCGCAACAGCCTCGTAAAGTGTGAAATACCACTTGTTAAGCTGGATATTGTATACCGAAGCTATCTCAAAACGAATTACGGGATAGGGATCGGAGGTGATTCCGTTATAGAAGCTTACCGCCATGGAATAGCTGAGATCCATCTCGTTCTGAATCACGATCTTTGATCTGTCAGAAGCAATAACCGGAGTTTTGATATCGGGCTGACCTTGGACGGGATTGGTTCTGTAGCCGGAGGCGAGGATTATATCACCGCTGCTCCACTTTTCAACGTCTTCAAGAAATACGGATACGTTGTTTATCTGGCTGATGTTATTACACCATTTTCCGAGATAGGTACCGTACGCAAGATTTACCGAAAGCACGTTGTTATCGATATTCCAAGTACCGAGTGTGGGACTGGGCTCACGGAGACGGGTCACACCGTAATCAGAGTCAACAGCTATCGCGAAGTTGTGTATCTGGGTATTACCGACAAGCTCAAGAGCTCCGCCGTTAAGCTCTACCATGGGATAGACCTTGTTTCCGGGTTCCATAGTGGTAAGAAGCACGCCCGTACCCTTATAGCCGGTTTTGTTTACGGGGTCCATGGCTATGGTGGTATCCATAATGATACAGCCGTCAGCGATCATAAGTCCGCCGTCCGCAACGCGGATCGCCACGGGATTGGGATTATCGGGACAATGAGCAGAGGCGTTATCAATAATCACGTTGTTCTGCGCGTAAAGATGCTTATCAAAGCCCGTATGGATATGGATCATTTCGTCCTCGTATCCGGGTGCGCGAAGTATCTGTGTGGGAACTAACGCGACGCCGGGCCAATGAGCGTTAAAATAGTTCTGTCCCCAGATCTCACCGTCGATGGGTACGTGATACATTTCGCAAATATAAATTCTTACACCTGCAATGCTTACACCCTCACCGAAGCCGCCTACAGCGGTACAGATGCAAGCCCACTCAATAGCCTGCTCGATAGTGGTGCAGATATACTCGTGGGTCACCTCGGGAGCCCCCCAATATGCAACGGGAGTATAAGTATCGCTCACCGGATCGTACGAATAGATACCCGCAACGTCTTCGCCGGTGGGAGCCTTCTGAGTAGTGTAGTAAAGAACCACGTAATTACCCGTAGGCTCGGAAATAACGGGAGAGCCTGCACGCTGATCAAATATAACATCTGTATCACGAATTTCGGCAAGCCGCTCGGGTGTTAAAGCACCTTCGCTTTCTTTTTCGGCAACTCTCTGAGTTTCATCATCGGAAGCTGCGGCAGATATTGCCCTTGCTTCGGAAGCTTCCGTTTCCGTCGCCGTTTCTGTAGGCTCTGTGGCTACCGTTTCACTTTCTTCTGTCTCTGTTTCCGAAGCAACTGCTTCGGTATCTACATCTACGGTGATATCGTTTTCCTCGATACCTTCGGTGGCATAGGAAACGTTAAACTGGCCTATGACACCTGTAAAGAGCAAAAATACAGTGAGGAACAGAGCTAAGGCTTTTCTATACATTTTAATTCCTCCTGTTTAATTATTTTTCTTCGGGCCATCCTTGTGCCAAAAATACATTATCGCCGTTATTGGCTGCCTGAACTGCCTGTGCCGTAACGTTGATCTCAGCAGTTGCCCCCTGGAATTCATCACCCATATCGGGTGAGAACTCAACACCGTCTATTACGGGAAGGGTGATCTCGTCGGATTTGACGGTACCGTTGTAGTAAAGCCATCCGTCGTTATCTTCATTCACCTGCCACATTTCGTTTGAACAAACGGTGAGAATAGCACCGTCAGCATCAAGAGCGTTACCGTCGGCATCCTTAACGGTCACGTCTAATCTGATACGAACGTAAGCTTCGGAATCGTTATTCTTGACCGAAACTATCTTACTTACCTTTGCTCCGGGCAATACCTGTATAGGCTCCTCGGGATAAGCGGTAAGCTCTCCATCTTCATTTTTGCACTCTTCAATAACATCGATATCAAGAGAACCTGCGGTAATAACGTTACGCGCTGTGTCCTCTGCGGTAAAAAAAGCCACCGTCGATAATACCGAAATTCCTATGCAAAGAACCAGAGCACAAACCAATACTATTCTTTTTTTCATAGTATTTCTTCACTCCTGTCATATTAAAAATCTTTTTATTACACCTATTCAGGCATACAGCGGCATCCCAAAACTTGGGGTGCCCTTGTATGCCCTGCACCGAACGATATCGGTGCAGGTATTTACAAATTTAAACTTATGCAAGTTCAACAAGCATTGCTGCCCAAGCTTCTGCTGCGGTAGCGCCTGCATCATCCTGAATAGCGTAAGCTGTAAAGGAAAGAGTAGCGTTGTTTGCTGCGGAAACGTCGGAAACGTCGGAATCAACTGTTACCTGGTTGCCTGCAAGAACAGGGTAAGCGGTCTCTGCTGCGTTCTGGATATAGTAAACGCCTACAACGCCGGGAACTGCAGTCCATGCAGAGTCGATATCATACTTAACGAAATCGGGAAGAGTGCTTTCTACCTTAACGAATACCCAGCATCCGCCGCCGTTGGAGGTAACGGTAACCTTAGGGTCCTTAGCGATGGTAGCGCCGGGCTCTACTACGTAGTCTTCTGTGGTCTCTGTAAGGGTAAGGCCGATGCCTTCGCCTACCGTAAATACGTTGTCGAGCTTCTGAGTCTTAGCGTTAAGCCAAGCGAATGTACCGCAGATAGCGGTGGTGCAGATCAAAAGTGTTGCTACTATAAGAATTATAGCTTTTTTCATTGTTTTTTCTCCTTATAATTATTATTTGGGTACTGTACCCATAAGACTCAAGCTGTTATTGAAAAATCTTTGTGTTCGATCAGAAATTGCTCCAAGCCTCGTCTGCATCAGCAAAACCGAATGCCTGAATTGCATGACCTTCAACATTGATGTGCATGTTATTAAGATCAGCAAGCTCGTTGCCCCAATATTTGCCGTCGAAGGTTACGTCGGTAAAGATAGGTTCCAGCTCTACTGCTGCATCGGGAGCTGCAACAGTGTTTGCATAACGGTATTCGTATTCTACAGATGTGAGATCCGCTGCTACCGTTTTAGCGTTAAGCACCCATTCGTCGGCAACATTAACAAAGATCTTGTCGAGCTTTTCTCCTGTAAGCTCTGCATCAACTGCATTTTCAAACTCGACCGTAACGATCATACGAACGTAGGACTCAAGGCTTCCTGCTTCTACGGTAACCGTAGGAGCCTTAGGGTAAACCTCACCTGGAACGATATCATCGTAGGTCTGTCCGTAAGTGCCGTCGTCGTTTTCTTCAGCGCCTTCCTCTTCCAAAGAGATGTCTACCTTACCAACGGTAAAAACGTTTGTTACTTTTTCCTTATCCGTAAAGTAAGCAAGTGTAAGGCTTACGCCGATGGCAACAAGAAGAACCGCAGATACGGCAATCAAAAGAGCTTTCTTTCCGTTTTTCATTAAAATTCCCCCTCCTTCATTTAAAATTTAAGCAGCCTTTTAGGCGTTACTTTTCTTCATTTGTTTCCTTCTTTTTCTTCGGGAAAATAATATCCGGAAGAAAAACAAAGATGACCAGCACACCGCCCATAGCTATCGAAACATAGCATCCGGGAGGAGTTTGGATATAATTTGCAAAGAAGCCGAAGCCGGGAATGGAGAAAAGCACCTTGCCGACTACATCGGTTTCCTTCACCCACTCACCGTCGGTAAGCTTGTTTGCATCCCCCTTGGTTTGAAACTCAAGAGTACCGGGAAGAGAACTTGATTCCCTTATATCCACTATACGGTGGGTTGCATAACTGTTATTGAAATTAAAGGTTATGGTGTCTCCGATCTCGAGACCTTTTGCATCCACGTTATTTTTAATATATATCATTGAGCCTACGGGATAGTCAGGCTCCATGGAGCCGGTAAGCACCTTAAAGGGTGTTATGCCAAGTGCTCTAACTCCCGCAATAAGAACTGCAAGGATAATCACGGCAACCACCAATATCGTACTCACGGTGTTCCAGATCCTTTTAATTACCTTCATATACCTACCATTACAGCATGATTTTGAACCAACTAACAATAAACTATGAATATATTGTATCATATATGTTTAATTTTTGCAATGTTTTTTTTTTAAAAAACTCTGAAATATTTCACCTGTTAGTAAAAATCCGGATTAAATTTTCAGCAATCAGAAAAAGACCGCACAACGACATTGTAAGTCGGTTGTGCGGCCTTTCTATATGATCATTCGTCGATATTTTCCGTATCTGTGGTTGTCTGAACCTTGTCGATCTCAACATCGCGGTAGCGCTCCATACCTGTACCTGCAGGAATGAGCTTACCGATAAGAACGTTCTCCTTAAGACCCATAAGGTTATCCACCTTACCCTTGATAGCTGCCTCGGTGAGGACCTTGGTGGTCTCCTGGAAGGAAGCTGCGGAAAGGAAGGATTCGGTCTGGAGGGATGCCTTGGTAATACCGAGAAGCATGGGAGAAGCAACAGCAAGTCTCAGGTCTCTCTCGCCTGCGTCGATACGAGCCTGGATAGCCTCGTTCTCTGCATTGAAGGTGTTGACGTCAACTACCGTGCCAACGAGAAGCTCCGTATCGCCCTCGTCCTCGACCTTGACCTTACGTGTCATCTGGCGTGCGATAACCTCTATATGCTTGTCGTTGATCTCAACAGACTGCATACGGTATACTCGCTGAACCTCACGGATGATGTAATCGTAAACTGCATCAAGACCGTTGATCTTGGTAATATCGGCAAGGGACATGTTACCCTCTGTAAGAGCCTGACCTCTGCCTACGACATCGCCCTCGCCTACGAGGATATGGATACCGTAAGGAATTGCATAGCTCTTCTCTTCACCCTCGTCGGTGGTGATGATAACATTTCTTGCACGCTTACCGTCTACGATACGGACTGTACCGTTGACCTCGGAAACGGTTGCAGTCTTCTTGGGTCTGCGAGCCTCGAAAAGCTCTTCAACTCTGGGAAGACCGTTGGTAATATCCGATCCCGCAACACCGCCGGTATGGAAGGTACGCATTGTAAGCTGTGTACCGGGCTCACCGATAGACTGTGCTGCGATGATACCAACAGATTCACCTACGTTAACAGGCTTGCCGGACGCAAGGTCGGCACCGTAACAGTGAGCACATACGCCGTGCTTAGCCTTACAGCGAAGGATGGTACGTACGTATGCTTTTTCTATACCTGCATCAATGATCTTCTTTACCTGATCCTCGTTGATCATCGTATCGTTGGGAACGATAACCTCACCTGTCTCGGGATGAACGATATCACCGATGGGGAATCTGCCAAGCAGTCTGTCTGCGAAGGGCTCGATGGTGTCCTTGCCGTCAACGATGGCGGATACCCAGATACCCTCTGTTGAGCCGCAGTTGTCCTCACGGATGATAACATCCTGGGAAACGTCAACAAGACGTCTGGTAAGGTAACCCGAGTCAGCGGTTCTAAGCGCTGTATCCGAAAGGGACTTACGCGCACCACGGGCAGCAATAAAGTACTCGAGGATGTTAAGACCCTCACGGAAGTTGGATTTAATAGGAAGCTCCATCGTACGTCCGTTTGCCGCAAACATCAGGCCTCGCATACCTGCAAGCTGACGAAGCTGAGTGGTGTTACCGCGGGCTCCGGAGTCGATCATCATCTTGATGGAGTTATACTTGTCAAAGCCTGCCTGGAGGGAGGAAACGACATCCTTGGTGGTGTCTTCCCAAACCTTGATAACGCTTCTGTAGCGCTCGTCCTCGGTCAGACGGCCTCTTTCAAAGTGCTTCTGAATGTTGTCAACCTGCTTTTCAGCTGCGGCTACCAACTCATACTTAGCACCGGGAATATCGATATCTGCAACAGAAATGGAGATAGCTGCACGGGTAGAATACTTGTAACCCATACTCTTGATGTTATCAAGAACCTCTGCGGTCACGGCAAAGCCGTGCTTGTGGATACAGAGGTCAACTATCTGACCAAGCTGCTTCTTCTTACACTCGAACATAATTTCAAGGTCAAGAACCTTTTCGGGATCGTTTCTGTCAACAAAACCGAGGTCCTGAGGAATAGCCTGGTTGAAGATCATACGGCCGAGAGTCGCAGGAATAAGTCTTGTTACAGTCTCGCCGTCGATCTCTTTGGATACTCGAACCTTGATAGGTGCGTGAAGTCCGAGATAACCGTTTTCGTAAGCCAGCATTGCTTCGTTGAAGGAGGTGAACACACTTCCCTCACCGGGCTCGCCTGCCTTATCTATAGTAAGGTAGTAGGAACCGAGCACCATATCCTGTGAAGGAACGGTAACGGCACGGCCGTCTGCGGGCTTAAGAAGGTTGTTTGCAGAGAGCATAAGGAATCTTGCCTCTGCCTGAGCCTCTGCGGACAGAGGTACGTGAACAGGCATCTGGTCACCGTCGAAGTCCGCGTTGAACGCAGAACATACCAGAGGATGAAGCTTGATAGCTCTACCCTCAACGAGGATAGGCTCGAATGCCTGAATGGAAAGACGGTGAAGTGTAGGAGCACGGTTAAGAAGCACGGGGTGACCCTTGATAACTACCTCAAGTGCATCCCATACCTCGGGAGAAACCTTGTCTACCTTCTTCTTTGCATCCTTGATGTTAGTCGCCTTCTGGGTCTCAACAAGTCTCTTCATTACGAAGGGCTTGAAGAGCTCAAGTGCCATCTCACGGGGCAGACCGCACTGGTAGATCTTAAGCTCGGGACCTACGACGATAACGGAACGGCCGGAGTAGTCAACACGCTTACCGAGAAGGTTCTGTCTGAAACGACCCTGCTTACCGCGGAGCATCTCGGATAAGGACTTAAGTGTTCTGTTGTTGGGGCCTGTAACGGGCTTACCTCTTCTGCCGTTGTCAATGAGCGCGTCAACCGCTTCCTGAAGCATACGCTTCTCGTTGCGGATGATGATCTCGGGAGCGTGAAGCTCCTTAAGTCTGTGGAGACGGTTGTTTCTGTTAATAACTCTGCGGTACAGGTCATTTAAGTCGGAGGTCGCAAAGCGGCCGCCGTCAAGCTGTACCATAGGTCTGATCTCGGGAGGAATAACGGGAAGCACGTCAAGTATCATCCACTCGGGCTTGTTGCCGCTCTTTCTGAACGCCTCAACAACCTCAAGTCTCTTGATGATACGGAGCTTCTTCTGACCGCTGGCGGTCTCAAGCTCTGCCTTAAGCTCCTCGGAAAGCTTGGTGATATCAAGCTCCGAAAGCAGCTCCTTAACAGCCTCGGCACCCATGCCTACACGGAAATCGTTTTCATAACGCTCGTACATCTCACGGTACTCACGCTCTGTCAGAAGCTGATACTTCTGGAGAGGTGTGTTACCGGGATCGATAACGATGTACTGAGCAAAGTAAAGTACCTTCTCAAGTAATCTTGCAGAGATGTCAAGAAGAAGACCCATTCTACTGGGGATAGCTCTGAAGTACCAGATGTGGGAAACGGGAGCTGCAAGCTCGATATGACCCATTCTCTCACGGCGTACCTTCTTGGTTGTAACCTCAACGCCGCACTTCTCACATACCTTGCCCTTGTAGCGGACTCTCTTGTACTTACCGCACAGACACTCCCAGTCCTTGGTAGGACCGAAGATCCTCTCGCAGAAAAGACCTTCCTTCTCTGCCTTGAGGGTACGGTAGTTGATGGTCTCGGGCTTCTTTACCTCGCCGAAAGACCAGCTTCTTATCATCTCGGGAGAAGCTAAACCAATTTTAATTGAATCAAATGTATTGTTTGCCATATTTACTTCTCCTCCTTATTATTCTTCATCATAGTCGCCGTCATCGTAAGCTTCCTCAAAGCCGAAGCCGAAATCGTCGTCCTCGCCCTCTTCTGCATGCTCTTCGATGGCTGCATCAAACATATCGTCGGTTTCTACCATCTCGCCCAGATCCTCCTGAGCAACATAGGTAGGAATATCGTCTTCCTCCTCGCCGAGGGTGGAAAGCTCGATCTCGTTGCCGTCCTTGTCAAGAACACGAACATCAAGACAGAGAGACTGAAGCTCCTTAAGAAGCACCTTGAAGGATTCGGGAACACCGGGATTGGGGATGTTCTCGCCCTTAACGATAGCCTCGTAGGTCTTAACACGGCCCGTAACATCGTCGGACTTAACGGTAAGGATCTCCTGAAGGGTGTATGCTGCACCGTATGCCTCAAGAGCCCAAACCTCCATCTCACCGAAACGCTGACCGCCGAACTGAGCCTTACCGCCCAGAGGCTGCTGTGTAACGAGAGAGTAGGGACCTGTAGATCTTGCGTGGATCTTATCGTCAACCAGATGATGGAGCTTGAGGTAGTACATGATACCTACGGTAACGGGATTGTCAAAGGGCTCGCCCGTTCTGCCATCGTAAAGGATGCTCTTACCGTTGCGGTTCATACCTGCCATCTCAAGACAGTTTGCAATATCCTGCTCGTTTGCACCGTCGAACACGGGGGTCATGATCTTCCAGCCGAGACGCTTTGCAGCGATACCCAGATGTACCTCAAGCACCTGACCGATGTTCATTCGGGAAGGAACGCCCAGGGGGTTAAGCACGATGTCAAGAGGAGTACCGTCTGCAAGGAAGGGCATATCTTCGGGAGGAAGGATACGGGAAACGACACCCTTGTTACCGTGACGGCCCGCCATCTTGTCACCGACAGAGATCTTTCTCTTCTGTGCTATATAAACTCTTACTACCTTGTTAACGCCGGGAGAGAGCTCGTCACCGTTCTCACGGCTGAACACCTTAACGTCAACAACGATACCGCTCT
>JAFQHD010000099.1 GCA_017398145.1 Clostridia bacterium | reverse complement strand
TTGACATCCTGATATTCGTCGATATATATCTCCTTATACCGTCTTCTGTACTCTAAAGCAATATCGGTGGGCTCACCGTTATCGCAGAGAAGCGAGAGTGCCAACGCCTCACAGTCGGCAAAGGATACTATTGATCTCTTGCTTTTTTCTGCCATAAAGGCTCTGTGAAAATGAGAAAGAAGCTTATACAGATCACGGTTAAGCGTAGCGGTACGCTTACAGAGATAGGATGCTGTTTCTATATCGTTGGCATAGACAGAGGAGAGCTTACCTATCATCTTTTTAAAGGCATCTCTGGTCCCCTTGACCTGAGCCGCCTCGATATCACAATCCTTACCCTTCTTTCGTCCGAGACCCGTAAAGGTTATGTTACGGATACTGTTACGGACAGCCTCGTAGCCATCCTCACAGGCGGCTATGATATCTTCCATAATACGGATATCATCATAAAAGGCAGGAGCGTAACCGTAAATACCTTCGGTAGCCTCTATTACGGCAAGGGCATCGGCATAGCCTTTTTGGTAAGCGGATATATATGAGCAGGTCTGCTTCTTGAGCTCTGCACCCCAAGGGTTATCAAAGGGCTCTTCTGCCGTTACCTCCAGCTTATCGGCAGAATGTGACAGAAGCTCAAGACCGTCCATCTGAGAATAGAGCTTATTATAAAGATTGATAAATATAGTCCCCAGGCTTTCATCCCGAAGCTGTGCGAAATTATCACAGAAGGCGGCAAAATCCTCTACACCCAGCTCTACGCCGTTAGCATAAAACTCCTCTATGGTCTGCTCCATGATATCCGTCATAAGGAGCTTGTTTTCCGTCTCATCGGCTATACGGACAGTATTTGAAAGCCCCAATCTTGCAAAATGAGTTTTAACAAGCTCAAGACAAAAGCTGTTTATGGTAGAGATAGAAGCCCTCGGAAGGTCTCTGAGCTGGCGGCGAAGTCTTTTATTCTTTGGATCAAGGGCTATAGCCTTCTTGATCTCCTTGTTCAGCTTATCCTTAAGCTGAGCGGCGGCGGCGTTGGTGAAGGTCACGACAAGCATCTCAAGGATGCTGCCGTCATAGTTACAGTCAGTGACCCGTTCGATTATACGGCGTACAAGCACGGCGGTCTTACCCGAGCCCGCAGATGCAGAAACGAGAAGATCACAGTTTGAAGCATCTATGGCCATTCGCTGGGCAGGTGTCCAGTTTATATCACTCATCTTCTGTTCCTCCGTCCTTAGAATGTCTGCACACCACCCTCATACGGCAGTATGTACAGGGATCCTTGGAATCTCTCGTAGGTTCGGCATCCGCCTTGCCTGTTTTCAGTCCTGTGGCTATCCGTACAAGCGTATCCGTGATAGTGCTCTTTATATCGTTAAGTGTTTCAAGTGTAAATACCGAATCCGCTGAATTTGCTTTAGTTCCGGCGGTAACGCCCTTGGGCAGAGCAACATCATCTCCACCCTTAGACATAGCTTTGATTATCTCGTCGTCATCAAGGACCATTCCCTGTCTTTTGATGCTTGCGATAACATCCCTTTCGGCTGTCTCGGCATCTACAAGATGTTCGTAGGATACCGAAGGAAGCCTTGCCATATAATACAGCACTCCCGCAGGCACTACCTCGCCCTTACATCCTGCCATGCGGCAGAATTTTTCTCCGTTTTCCATGATAGAGAACATATATAAGAACATCTGCAGATTCATACCCTTTTCCAGATCCTCGCGTTTAAAGACCTTGTCCCCTGTCTTATAATCCACAACACGGAAATATGTACATCCGTCCTTCTCGTAGGTGTCTATACGGTCTATCTGCCCGTATATGTACACCTCGCTTCCGTCAGAAAGCTCTGCACGGAAGGGAGATATCCCCTTTTCGGTCCCCTTTTCGATAGAGACCTCAAAGAGCACAGGCTTGAAGTCCGAGTTTCTGAACTCATCGTATATACTGTGTATAAACACAAGTGCTTGTCTTTTAAGCCGTTTGAACAACGCCGTCATACGGCGGCTGACCTTAAGGGCGTTGCCGCAGGTCTTTTCGAGATAAGCGTCAACGAGCCTTGTAACGATAGCCTCCGTTTCAGCTTCGTCTATCTCTCTTCCCTCCTTTGCGGCATCCCGCATACGGGTAAAGAATTCCTCAAGCAGTGCGTGGATAAAGTTTCCCACATCTCTTGGGTCATAGCTTACCTTGCGTTGCTCGTTAAGCTTAAGAACATAATCCAGCTGATAGGCAAAGCTGCATTTGATATACGAATCCACCCTTGCCTGAGTAAGGTTTATATCTCCCGAGAATACCTTAAGATTATCGGGATCACTAACAGAACAGAGCGTAGTGGTTATGGGAACGCAGAGAGCCTTTATGGCATCTCTGTATCTTTCCTCATCAGACAAAAGCTCCCTTATGTCATGACCGTACTCAGTATCATTGATACGGTCAAAGGCGGATTCTCGGTCATAAATAAGATCGTATACGTCAAAGTCTGAGGCTGTTCTTTCGCATATAGAGGGATATAGCCTTTTAAGCTCGTATATACAAGCCGAGGGCAATATCTCCTTACCGTCAAGACTGCCGGTATAATAGCTTATCACCGTATTCTCAGCCGAAAGAACTCCCCTCCAGAAGCTGAAAAGCTCTGTTACCGACAGCTCCTCGGGGTCGCCCGGAAGAACTATGTTTTTCTCGCAAAGCGCAGTTCTCAGCTCATCGTTTAGAATATTATTCTCTCTGAACGCAGAAGGAAAGCTTCCGTCAACCGCACCCAATATATAGCATTTTTTCAGTTCGGTGCTTTTAAGTGCCGAAATGGTAGTGCAGTTTATCTGGTCTACCGTTGCGGGTATAAGCGAAAAATCCGTCTGTGAAGTCAGAAGCCTGATAAGTCTCTTAAGGGTCTCAAGGTCTCCAATTTCTACATTTCCTCCGCAGAGAGAAAGCTGTTCGAGGGCTGAGATAAGAGCGTTATACGCCGCTGTATCCTCATCATCGAAGCTGTATATATCAACCGTTTCGGTGATAAAAGCATATATCGCCCTTGCACAGGCATCTGCTGTGGTCTTGGCGCCTATACTGTCAGAAAGACGCAGTACGGGTCCGCGCAGTCGGTCGCGGATGTCGTTTATGCGTATGAGTCGGTCCGCGATATATTCATTGGTCCTGTCGGTGTAGCCGTCGGGATTCATATTCCAGACCGAGTCAAGCTTCCACATCGAGCCTTGAAGAGACCAGGTTGATGCATATTCCTCGATTATGTCACATTCCTCTCCGGTGATACCGCTGAGCCCCGTCTTTATATATGATATCACATCTCCGAGTCGCCAGTTATAGGTGATTATATTAAGCGCGGAGATTATGAGCTTAACTATAGGCTTCTGAAGAATATCGGTCCTCACAGAAAAATGACAGGGTATGCCATGTCGTTCAAAGAGAGAATCAAGTATACCCGCATAAGCAGAGCTGTCCCCCATGACCACAGAAATATCGCGGTAGCGCAGACCTGCTCTTATCTGCTTCATTATATCAGCACAGACAAGCTCGCACTCGGTATATATATCACCTGCCGCCAAAATCGAAATGCTTTCGGGCGTACCGTCATATACCGCTTTTGAAAAGCTGTCATAGCAGTATTTTTCAAAGAATATAAGATCATCAGCCCTATCTGCAGTAAGAAGGGTATCCTCACCTACCGATATTTTGTTCTGCTTTGCAAGCCTTATTATATGCTTTTTCGCATCATTGAGATTTGAGAATATCTCGTCATCACGTCGGGAGTCGATACAAAGGGCTACGGTAAGACTGTCAGCGTGCGTAACGATAGCTTCTATAAGCTCATATTCGGCAGGAGTAAAGCCTGAAAAGGAATCAATATATACATTTGTACCGCAGAGCATATCGCTGTCGGAAATGAGCTCAGCCGCTCTTATGAGATCGTCCTTTGCCGAATCAAAGCCGTCGTGGATAAGCTGGTCATAGCGATCATATATTGCGGCAATATCCTCAGCCTTAGGCATAAGAGCTTGGTCGAGCTCCTTTACTGCATTGCCCAGCTTTTCGGGATAAACGCTGTAATCGGCAAACCGATCACACAGAGAAACAAGAGAAGAAACAAGCCCTATATCCGTCGATGAGCCGAGTTTGAAGGTATTGAGAGAGCCCGATAATTCAGAAAGGACACGCCACATAATAACGGCCTGTCCTCCCTTGTCAAGATAGTTATAGCATAATCCGCCAAGGGTCCTGAATACTGTGTTACAGAACCTTCTGAAGCTGACCACCTCTAAATTCATTATGTTAGGCGTTGCTCCGATGGCGGTGGATATCAAGCGCTCGGAGGAAAGGATATCCTGCTCGGGCACTATCACCAAAACCTTTTTTTCGTTGTCGAGATCACACTTGACACGACGTATGACTTCAGCAGTCTTGCCGCTTCCCGGTGAACCTAAAATAAAAGAAAGCATACTAAAACCTCGATATTTGTTTTTATCAGATGTCCGCATCCTTAGCATATCTTGCACCGTTAAGAGTGATAAACTCCTTACGGGCAGGAAGATTGTCTCCAAGAAGGGTGTCAAATATGATAGCCGTCTGCTCTGCATCTGCCGCATCCACACGGATAAGACGGCGGGTTGCGGGATTCATGGTAGTCTGTGACATCATCTGAGGCGTATTCTCACCCAGACCCTTTGAACGCTGGAGGGTATACTTAGTTCCCTCCAATTTTGCAAGAATATCCGCCTTTTCAAACTCGTTGTAAGCAAAATAGGTATCATCCTTGACCGTTATTTCATATAGAGGAGACTCTGCGATATATACCCTTCCCTCGTCGATAAGATCGGGAAGCAGGCGGTAGATAAGTGTAAGAATAAGAGTTCTTATCTGGAAACCGTCCTCGTCGGCATCGGTACAGATGATGATCTTATTCCATTTGAGCAGATTGATATCAAATTTGGGAAACTCTGTCTTGAACTTTCCGTCGATCTTGACTCCGCAGCCTATAACACGAAGAAGGTCACGGATAATATCGCTCTTGAAGATCTTGTCATATCCCGCCTTAAGACAGTTAAGGGTCTTACCTCTTACAGGTATAATTGCCTGAAACTCAGGGTCACGTGCAAGCTTACAGGAGGTCATAGCCGAATCACCCTCAACTATATAGACCTCGCGCATATCGGGGTCCTTTGAACGGCAGTTGATGAACTTCTCGACCTTGTTCTTGATGTCGATATTCTTGATAAGATCGTCTCTTGTCTTCAAACGGGTCTTTTCCGCACTCTCACGGCTTCGCTTGTTGGCAAGGACAACGTTGGCTATCTGCTCGGCATCAAGGGGATTTTCGATAAAATAGGTCTCAAGCTGCTGCTTGATATAGTCGGTGAGAAAATCCTTGATAAACTTGTTTGTAATAGACTTTTTGGTCTGGTTCTCGTAGGAGGTCTGTGTGGAGAAGTTATTGGAAACAAAGACAAGAGATGCCCCGATATCATCGAAGCGTACCTTTGCCTCGTTCTTGTTGTACTTGGCATTGTTTTTGAGATATTTATCAACAGCGAAAACAAAAGCGTTTCGCATAGCATCGTCGGGTGCACCGCCGTGCTCAAGAAAGCTGGAGTTATGATAATGCTCAACAAACGAACGATTCTGTGTAAAGCAGCAGGTAAGCTCTACCTTAAGCTTATATTCCGAAAGGTCGGCACGGTCTCTGCCCTGAGTTTCGGTAGCCCAGATAACGGGCTGGGTCATGGGTGTTCCCGCAGCTTCAAGCACGTAGTCGCTGATACCGTGCTCATAATAATACTCTGTTGTTTCAAAGCCGCCGTTACCCTCAAACTTAAGCACAAACTTGATACCGCTGTTGACCACCGCCTGTTTATGGAGCATCTCGGTGAAGAAGTCCTTTGGCATATTGATATCGGTAAATACCTCAAGGTCAGGTCTCCATTTTATGATAGTTCCGGTACGGCGTTTGTCAAGGGGGGTTATCTTAAGCTTGGAGGCAGGATTGCCCTTTTTGAAATTTATCTCATAGAGATTGCCGTCACGGTAGCTCTTGACCTCCATATACTCGGAGGAGAACTGCGTGGCACAGGCACCGAGACCGTTAAGACCGAGAGAATATTCGTAGTTACCGCCGCCGGCATTATTGTTATACTTACCGCCTGCGTAGAGCTCACAGAATATAAGATCCCAGTTATAGCGTTTTTCCTTTTCGTTATAGTCAAGGGGCATGCCGCGTCCCTTGTCCTCCACCTCTATAGACATATCGCGGAAAACGGTTACGGTAATGACCTTACCGAAGCCCTCTCTTGCCTCGTCCACAGAGTTAGAAACTATCTCGAATACCGAATGCTCACAGCCCTCAAGACCGTCAGAGCCGAAGATAACGCCCGGACGCTTACGGACCTTGTCGGGACCCTTCAATAATGTAATATCGTCATTTGAATAGCTCGCTTTTGTCTTAGGCATTTAAATTCTCCTTATTGAAAATTATCTTTATATGTGTTAAAATGTTTTCGGGTGATAATATGCTTGAATTATGCAAATACGTTTTTCGTAACGAAAATATCGAATATATAGGCGCACTGCCTATAGAAAGCTGTAAAATAATAAATCGGTCGCTTTATGAGCGCACATGTCTTTGGGCTAAGAGTGTTATTCTCTTTCTTGTACCCTATTATACAGAGGATCACCCTGAGCGCAATATTTCTCTCTATGCCGTACCCCGTGACTACCACAG
This sequence comes from Clostridia bacterium, assembly GCA_017398145.1. Lineage (GTDB taxonomy): Bacteria > Bacillota > Clostridia > Oscillospirales > CAG-272 > RGIG7300. The sequence goes on along the minus strand of JAFQHD010000099.1, from coordinate 7,307 downwards.
TTATATGGCATCTCTTACCGACAGAATAGTCCAGAGACTGCAGTATCTTGAGCCTGACAGACGCTTCCGCGGTATGGCGGACCATTCTCCCATTGCGGAGACCTCAGCAGCAGCACAGGCAGGACTTGGTATTATCGGAGACAACTACCGCCTCATAAACGAAAAGTACGGCTCTTATATCTTCATAGGTGAGATATTCACAGATATGGTATGTACAGAAGCACCTAAGGAAATAGGCCTCTGCCTCCATTGCGGAGCCTGTACCAATGCTTGTCCCTCGCCAAAAAACTGTCTGTCAGCACTTACCCAACAGAAGGGTGAGCTTGACGAAGAAACAGTGATGCTTATGAAACGGCACAACACCGCTTGGGGGTGTGACATATGTCAAACGGTATGTCCGTATAACGAGGATGCGGTGAAAACACCTATCGAATTTTTTTGGCAGGACAGGATATTTGAGCTCACACCCGATATACTTGAAAACATGTCGGACGAAGAGCTTAAAAGCCGTGCATTTGGCTGGCGTAAGAGAAAAACGATTGAAAGAAACATAAAACTGCTTACAGAGTAATATACTATAAGCGGTGATATACGTGGGTTATGATAAATACAAAACGCTTCTGTCCTACCGATACGGACAGTTAAAGGAAAACGGATTATGGAATATCGCTATGCGTACCATACGGTACACACGGCGGTATTTCCTTATTTCAAGGCTTATCCGTTATGCCTCGTATGTCATTGCCGCCCTTGAGACGAGTGCCGTGCTGTTGGTGGTTTTTTCGGCATTACTTGTACTGTTGCCTGTAGCACTAATAGTTTTCGGTGTAACCGTAATATTAAGCACATCACAGTACAAAAAATACAACAGAGCTATATCAGAAGATATTGAGGGACGCAGAACAGTCGTCATCACTGCAAAAAAGGGTTACTTCAGACCTAAACAGGCATATCTCAACAATATGGCAAAATGCTTTCGCAACGAGGGATATACAGTTCTTGTAATATCCCGCTCCTTTAAGAACGACAGATTTCTCGTTGCCAGAAAAGCAGAAGATAATATATGGGTATTAAAGCTCAACTACTTTTTTATAATAAAAAAGCATATAAAGACCGAAGATATTACCTATATCTACTGACGTAATATCACGGCATAAGTCCCATATTCGGGACTTATGCGTGAATAAGCATATCCATTGCTGAGTCCGTGTTATCCTTAAGAGCGTTATAATACTCGGTACAGAGAGCAACTATATCAGCATCTGTAATTCCTGAATACTTAGCAAGAGCGGCGGCAACGCCGTTCTCTTTTGTATACTCGTATATTTCCTTGGAGGAGTCGTCTCGGTCGAAAAGAAGACCTGCGGCAAGACCCATGACCATATAGTTTACGGGCAAGCCCTGCTTCTTGGCAAGCTTGATGGCTCCGGGAAGTCTGTCTACCGCTGAGAGCTTACGCTTGGTATCGTTACCAACACGGGCTACGGTGTCACCGAGAAGCTTGTTATCGTAACGGGTAAGAAGGTCAAAGGAGTGGTCGTTAAGATCGGCTACGTCAGCATTATGCTCCTTTGCAAGGCTCTGTGCCGACTGAGTCAGCGCACCCAGAGCTATAAAGCGGATACGCATATCAGCCGCTGCTTCCCATATGTAATCGTAGCCCTTAAGGTTACCGAGATATGCGCAGAGAGCGTGGCTCATATTGTGCATATAGAGCTTCCGCTGAATAAAAAGCTCAAAGGGAGCGTAAGGAAGCACGTTCTTGATATCGGGTATCTCACCCTTGAAGGCGTCTCTGTCAACAGGCAGAGTGCAAAACTTCTCTACGCATACTGCAAGAGGATATTCAGCCGAGATAGAATCGGGGGTCTTGGGAACCATACGTCCGATAGAAGCCTCTACAAAGCCGAAGTTCGCATCAAAATATGCCTTTTCTTCGTCGTTAAGGTATTCGGAAATAAGGTCGTGGAGATAGATATTTGCATCTATCTTGTTCTCGCAGATGATGATATCAAGAGGACCCTTGCCCGACTTCATTCGTGCCTTGACTCCCTCAGAAATAGGCTTGGCAATGAACTTGAGTATATTTACACCTACAGCAGTTGCCATGATATCAGCATCGGCTATCTCTCGGGCAACCGCCTCAAGGTCGGCACCGTTGGCGCATCTTACGTTATCTACCTCGGTCTTGATATATTCACCTTTATCGGTGATAAACAAAGGATATTTACCATCCTCGTTAAGTCTGTTGACAACGTCCATATTAACGTCAACAAAGCAGGTCTCATATCCGGATAAGTTAAATAACTGGGCGATAAACCCTCTGCCGATATTACCGGCACCGTACATTACAGCTTTCATAGTCATTCCTCTATAAATATAATATTAATCATAATATTTTATCATATCTTTCGTCTTTTGTAAAGAGTTCCGCGTTGACAAAATTACAGATTATTGGTACAATTTCAATATATCAAGCTTTTGTACGAGGTATTATGAAAAGACATATTTCTCTGTTATTGACTATAGTTCTGTTACTGTCCTGTCTGAGCATATATTCTTCGGCAGAAACGGTAACCTTTTCCGATGTTTCAAAGAGACATTGGTTCGCCGACGCAGCACATTACTGTTTCGACCTTGCATACATACACGGCACGGATGACGGAGTATTTTCCCCCTCAGCCAAGCTTACGAGAGCCATGGCGTGTCAGCTTATATATCAGCACGGTGCCGACAAACCCGGTACATTTTACATCCCTTTTGTTGACGTAAAAAGCAGTCATTGGTTCTTCGAGTCGGTAAGCTGGGCATACGACAGCGGTATAACCAGCGGAACGTCCGATAATACATTTTCCCCTCTCTTGAATATCACAAGACAGGACTTTATCTGTATGCTGTACAGATATTCCGAGGACAAGCAGATAACCGAAAGCAATATAGCTTCCTTTGCCGACTATGAGGGTACATCCGAATACGCAAAGGAAGCTATGACCTGGGCATACAGCAGGAATATCATTTCGGGATATCCAGACAACACCCTTAAGCCAAAAGTAAATATTAGCCGAGCCGAAGCCGCCGTTCTTCTCAAGAGCTACGACGAGGGTATGGGGCACCGCTGGACAGTTCTCTCAAAAACCGAGCGTACCTGCACAAAGCGAGGCACGGCGGAATATTACTGTGAGCACTGCGATACAAGTAAAACGGTTATTACAAAAGCTTATCACACGTGGAGCAAGCCCACAGTAACAAAGCAACCTATGTGTTTTGAAGACGGTACAAAAAGCTATACCTGTCTCAGCTGTTTGCAGACGAAGGTTGAAGTGATCGCTCAGTTCGGCCGCCATAATTGGACGTCAAAAATCACCTCAAGCCCCACCTGCTTCAAGGACGGATATAAAAAGCACACCTGTACAAGGTGCGGTAAATCTTATGCCGAGCTTCTTCCTAAGATAGGTCGTCACGTATATACAGGCTGGTATACCGAGACCGAGGCAACAAGATCTGTAACCGGTGTTAAGGTAAACAAGTGTATCTACTGTAACTACAAGCAAACAGAGTTGTTCAGACACAGCTCCTATTATCAGTTTACCGACAGTATCAATATTCCCTCCGGCGGATATGATGTATCCACAAGGAATATCGGCATGAAGGTCATATATACCAACGCCGCTCTTCTCGGCACAACAAGCGCATCCTTCACGCAGGAGACCAAAAATGCCGTAATGAATTTCCAGAGCAGAAACGGACTGCCCCGTACAGGCATAGTTGATCTTAATACGTGGCTTACCATGGGCTACACAGAATATGATTGGTATAACCTCGCCGCATACATAACTCCGCGTAAGGTTACACCGTCTGATTCCGGAGAAGCTCATATCGAAGCTATGATCTCTACCGCCTCGGAATATGCGCGGGCATATACAGAATATCGTATAGGCGCATCGGGCGAGCCCGGCAGTTACGCAGACTGCTCGGGTCTTATATACCAGTGTCTCTATTCTGTCGGCATCAATCCCGATACCAATATAATAGACCACGGACTTGCAGAGTACGAATATACCTCAAGATGGCTTGCGGCTGACTCCAAGTTAGGTCTGAGCGTTCCCGTTTCACAGATACAGCGAGGCGACCTTGTGTTCTATGCCAACAACGGAACCTCAAGGGTCATCCACGTAGCTATCTACGCAGGAGACGGAATGATATACGATGCCTGGCCCGATATCGGTACTACATACAGAAGCATCAATATCAGAGGCGCATATGTAGTTAAAGCAATAAGAGTTTTCCCATAATAAAAATCACCTTCCGCAGAAGGTGATTTTTATTATTTGTGATTAACTATATACGCTACAATATCCTCAACTATACGGTTGTTTATTACATCCGCGTCAGATATGGATATATCAAACTCCTCCTCGAGAGCCATAATAAGATCAAGCACATCTATAGAATCAGCTCCCAAGTCGTCAACTATATCAGCGGTGTCCACGACCTCCTCAAGCTTTATCTCAAGAGTATTTGCTATGACCTCACGGACACGGAGATCGAACATTTCGTTAGCCATTATTTATTAAATGCGCTGAATGCCTTGTGAGCCATATATACATCCGCCTTAGCTATTACTTCATAAGGAGCATGCATAGAGATAACAGCAACGCCAAGATCTATAGTGTCGATATTCTTCTGTGCGATATATGCCGCAACGGTTCCGCCGCCGCCTTGGTCAACCTTACCCAGTTCACCGGTCTGCCATACTACGTCGTACTTATCAAATATAGAACGTACAAATGAAACGTACTCAGCACTTGCATCAGAGCTTCCGGACTTACCTCTGGCACCTGTGTACTTGGTCATAACAACACCGTGATTTACGTGACTTGAATTCTTCTTTTCATAGCACTCACCGAAGTTAGGGTCGTATGCTGCGTTTACGTCAGCGGAGAGACACTTGGAGTTCTCCTTTACGATATGATAGTTAGCACCGGTAGCCTTTGCAAGCTCAGCCATAATGTCAGTAAACACCTCACACTTCATGCCTGTAGTACCCTCAGAGCCGATCTCCTCCTTATCAGCAAGGATCGCCATAAGAGTATGTGTGGGGTTAGGATTTTCAAAGAGCGCAGTCATAGCGGGGTATGCACAAACCCTGTCGTCGTGACCGTATGCGCAAATAAGGCTGCGGTCAAAACCGACGTATCTGGGATTACCCGCGGGAACGAGTGTAAGCTCCGCAGAGAGGAAATCAGCCTCGGTGATACCGTACATCTCGTTTAAGATCATCATAATCTTAAGCTTGACCGCATCCGAGCCCTCGCCCTTAACAGGCTCAGAACCGATAAGGATGTTCATATCCTCGCCTGTGAACGCCTCGCCCAACTTCTTCTGCATCTGGTCCTTACCGAGATGAGGAAGAAGGTCGTTGATATAAAATATGGGATCGTCATCCTTCTCGCCGATGGCAAGCTCTACCTTTGTACCGTCCTTCTTGAATATAACACCGTGGAGTGCAAGAGGAATGGCGGTCCACTGATACTTCTTGATACCGCCGTAGTAATGGGTCTTGAAGAAGCCCATTCCCTCGGACTCATAGAGAGGGACCTGCTTTAAGTCGAGACGGGGAGAGTCAACGTGAGCAGCAGATATGCGAATACCGTTCTCCATAGATTCGGTACCTATGATAAAGAGATAGAGAGCCTTGCCGCGGTTGTTGTAGTAGTACTTACCGCCGGGGACAACGTCCATACCCATGGTATAGGGCACAAAGCCTTCCTTCTCTGCCATCTTGATTCCTTCATCAACTGCCTCACGCTCGGTCTTAGCCTTACGGAGAAAGTCCATATAACCAACAGAATAATCGTTGATCCTTGCTACTTCGTTATCGTCTACGACATCATAAACATTTGTGTTGTCATAGAAAAGCTTGTCTTTTAATTCACTCATATCTATTCTCCTAAAAAATATAATTCTATATATTTAGCTCTCACATTATTGAGCTTATTAACATGATTTGCGGTCTCCCAAAACGGAATATGTGTAAGCTTCCCGTTTTCGGAATACTGAGGGTCGCTCAGCCACTTGTTTACATTGCCCAGACCGGCGTTGTATGCGGCATATACATTATCCCAGTTACCCAATTTAGAATAAAGCGTTGATACGTAATAGGTACCGTATTTGATATTCATCTCGGGATCGAATATCTGATCCTCGGTAACCTCTTCTCCTAAAGTAGAGGCAAGCCAAGTAAATGTATCCGGCATAAGCTGCATAAGTCCGCAGGCTCCTGCACCCGACACAGCATCCTCCTTAAAGTTACTTTCAACCTTTATCATAGCAAGTATAACACTTTTGGGCACGTTATACTCATCAGCATACTTGTATATTATATCGGTATGCTCAAGGGGATAGGTTTTAAGATCGATCTCGGTGGTTATCTTCTCGGTAAGCTTTAGAGCAGCTATAACAAGCAGACATATCACAAGCAAGGTAACAAAAAGACCGATAAGACATCCTCTACCCCTGCCCTTATTTCTTCTTTTTCTCTTTTTCGCCATATAACCTCATAAGACGAGCCTTGAGCTCTTGAGCTTTGCACTTGAGCTCACCGCCGTCATTTTCTATGACAATATCACAATTTTCTCTGAACCAGTCGTCGCTGTGCTGATTCTCTATACGGGTATATGCCTTCTCGCGGCTGATGCCGTCCCGTTTGATTATACGCTCAATGCGTGTCTCCCTGCTTGCAACAACGCCCACGGTAAGATCACACATATCGTCAAAGCCGCTTTCAAAAAGCACGGGAGCATCCAGGATAACTATTTTCGAACCGCATTTTTCTATAATTTCGTTACACTTTTCACGGATAAAACGGTGAGCTATAGAATTAAGCAGCTCTAATTTTTCTTTTGATGAAAAAACGATACTACCAAGCACAGCTCTGTCGATACCGCCCTTTTTATCCCTTATCTCTTCGCCGAAAGCAGAAACCAACGCTTCAACACAGGCAGAAGGTGATGATATCATCTTATGATATACCCTATCGGTGTCTATTATGCATATATCTTTATCGGACAAAAGTGAGCAAAGATAGCCCTTTCCGCTTCCGCTGGCACCGGTCAACCCGACAATAAGCACGATATCACCTCCAAGGCATACTCACATAATTATAACATAATAAATTTAATTTTCAAGAGAATTATTGAAAATACTTGATTTTTGCTTTCGTTCGTGGTATACTTTCTTGGTAATATACAGAGAGTTATCGAAGTGGGGACGAGCATGAGCACTGCCTGTGGCAGATACAGCGAGTG
>JAFQHD010000098.1 GCA_017398145.1 Clostridia bacterium | reverse complement strand
TCTTTCAACAGGCTTTAATCCAATGAAGACTGGTGGTTCTGTAACAAGCGACGGCTTTATCTCCGCGGTTTCCGGCAGTGCAGGTATATTTATATTCCTTGTACTTCTGGGTGTTATCGTAGCCCTGCTCAATAAAGCAGGCGGCTCTCAGGCATTTGGCCGTTGGGCATCCAAGCACGTTAAGACCAAGATAGGTGCTTCTCTTGCAACCTTCTTCTTCGGTGTGCTTATCTTCATTGATGACTATTTCAACTGTCTGACCGTTGGTGCGGTTATGCGTCCCGTAACCGATAAGGCAAATATCTCCCGTTCTAAGCTTGCATACCTTATCGATGCGACCGCTGCTCCTATCTGTATGATAGCTCCTATCTCCTCCTGGGCGGCAGCAGTAGCCGGCTATGCTCCCGACGGACAGGGTATAGGTCTTTTCTGCAGAGCTATCCCCTATAACTTCTATTCATTACTTACATTCGTATTTATCATCGCTATTACACTTATGAAGTTTGATTACGGTCCTATGAAGCTCCACGAGGATAACGCTCTTAAGGGCGACCTCTTCACTTCAGGCACCGTTAAGGCTGATGATGAAGAGCCTGCAACCACCAAGGGTAAGGTAGCAGACCTCGTTATCCCCATCATTCTTCTTATCGCGATCTGCGTGTTCTCCCTCTTCTACGTAGGTAGATGTATGGGTGCAGAGTGGGTATTCAACCCCGACGATTATGATGCCAGCCTCGGCTTTGTTGATGCGTTCTCAAATACAGATGCAACCGTGGGCTTACCTTGGGGCGGCTTTATAGCACTTATACTCATTATCATCTATTTCGTAGCCCGCCGCCTTGTAACCTTCAAGGAAGCTATGGAATGTATCCCCAAGGGCTTTATCGCTATGGTTCCTGCGATCCTTATCCTTACTATGGCAACCTCTCTTAAGAATATGACAGGTCTGCTTGATTCTGACACCTTTGTCAGCGGAGCATTGGCTTCTGCAAGCGCACTTCAGAACTTCCTGCCCGCTATCATCTTTATCGTAGCTTGTCTTATCGCATTTGCAACAGGCACGTCCTGGGGTACCTTCGGTATTCTTATTCCCATCGTGCTTGCTATATTCCCGATGGAGAATCCTCTCGGTATCATCTGTATGTCTGCTTGCCTTGCAGGTGCAGTTTGCGGTGACCACTGCTCACCTATCTCCGATACCACCATTATGTCCTCTGCAGGCGCACAGTGCGACCATATCAACCACGTATCTACCCAGATGCCCTATGCTATCACCGTAGCGGCGGTATCCTTCGTGGCATATATCATCGCAGGCTTCGTTCCCGTATGGTATATTGCACTTCCTGTAGCAGCAGTACTTATGGTAGCAACACTCTTTGTTATCAAAGCTGTAACAAAGAAGAAGGCATAAATTTATTGCATAAATAGAATTATCCAAGTGTTTTAACACTTGGATAATTTTATTTATATGCGTTATTTATAACTTTTCCGCTATATCAAGTATTAGCTTTTCGGTCTTTTCCCAACCCAAACAGGGATCGGTGATAGACTTACCGAAGATATGCTCGTCTGCTTTACAGGCACCGTCCTCGATGTAGCTTTCGATCATCAGACCCTTTACCAATCGCTTGATAGTGTCGTTCTGATTGCGGCTGTGAACGATGTCCTTGGCTATTCTTATCTGCTCAAGATACTGTTTGCCGGAGTTGTTATGGTTGGTATCCACAATAACAGAAGGATTAACCAGCCCCGAACCCTCATACAGCTCCTCTACGTGTAGAAGATCCTCATAGTGGTAGTTGGACACACTTCTGCCGGAAAAGTCCACGTATCCCCTTAAAATTGCATGTGCATAGGGGTTTCCGTCGGTGGATACCTCCCAGCCTCTGTATAAGAATGTGTGGCTTGACTGAGATGCAACGATAGAGTTCATCATAACCGTCATATCTCCGCCTGTGGGATTCTTCATACCTACGGGAGCTTCGATACCGCTTGCGGTAAGTCGGTGCTGTTGGTTCTCAACAGAACGCGCTCCTATTGCCACGTAGGAAAGAAGATCAGAAAGATAACGGTAGTTCTCGGGGTAGAGCATTTCATCCGCACAGGAAAAACCGTAGTCTCTCAGCGCCGCTAAATGAAGCTCTCGAATAGCAACCAGCCCCTTGTACATATCAGGCTTTGCCTCGGGGTCGGGCTGATGGAGCATTCCCTTATAGCCTTTTCCCGTGGTTCTGGGCTTGTTAGTATAGATACGGGGTATAATGACTATTTTATCCTTGACCTGTTCCTCTATACGCTTCAGCCTTGAGATATATTCAAGCACAGGCTCGCTGTGGTCGGCAGAGCAGGGACCTATGATAAGTATAAACTTATCAGAGCTTCCGTCAAAAACGGCTTTTATCTCCTCGTCCCGCCTTGCCTTTTGGTCTATCATTTCTTTTGTAAGTGCAAACTCCTCCTTTACTTCCTTAGGGATAGGGAGCTTTCGGTGAAAATTCATCGACATAATTTTATTCCTTTTAAAGCTTTGCTACGTCTGCCTCGGTAACAAGATGGAAGCCTGCATTTGTGAGCGCAGTCTCTGCTGCTGCATTGTCCTCAACACGGAGAACAACGTAAGCGTGCTTTTCGGTTCTTGCCATAAAAGCGTAGAGATATTCGATATTGATCTTGTTATCGTCAAGGACTTTAAGAGCTGCCGAGAGCTTACCGGGAGCGTCACCTATCTTAACACCTACTATATCGGTTATCTTGATAAGATAGCCTTCCTCACGAAGCACCTTTTCTGCGGTCTCCTCGTCGTTTACTATAAGACGGAGAATTCCGAAATCCTCGGTCTCAGCAATAGATAATGCTCTCAGGTTTACATTATGCTTTGAAAGTGTGTCGGTTATGGATACCATAGTACCCTGTTTGTTTTCAACAAATACTGTTAACTGCTTGATTGCCATTATTCTATCTCCCTTCTTGTTTATACGAGCTTACGCTTATCTATAACACGTACTGCCTTACCCTCGCTTCTGGCTATAGTCTTGGGGGCTACCAGCTTGACTGCGGGGTTGATACCCAGCATAACCTTAAGAGCACCTGCAAGAGATTTTTCCATAGCTAAAATCTCGCTTACCTTATCGGTGAACTGCTCGGGCGTCATTTCAACCTTAACCTCAAAGGTATCGTTGTTGTTTACACGGTCAACTATTATCTGATAGTTGGGTTCGTAGCCTTCCTTGAGAAGTACGGTCTCGATCTGGCTGGGGAATACGTTTACTCCGCGGATGATAAGCATATCGTCTGTTCTGCCCATAGGCTTTGCCATCTTAACAAGAGTTCTGCCGCAGGAGCATTCCTTACGGGTAAGAACACAGATGTCGCGAGTACGGTAACGAAGCAGGGGGAATGCTTCCTTATCAAGGGATGTAAATACCAGCTCACCCTTTGAGCCTTCGGGAAGGACCTCACCTGTATCGGGATCGATTATCTCTGCGTAGAAGTGGTCTTCGTTTACGTGCATACCTGTCTGCTCGCTACACTCAAATGCAACACCGGGGCCGCTGGTCTCGGTAAGACCGTATATATCGTAAGCCTTAATGCCTAATGTTTCTTCAATGCCGCGTCTCATTTCCTCGGTCCAAGGCTCTGCGCCGAATATACCCGCTTTCAGAGGAATATCCTCGGGCTTGTAACCCTGTTCTTTAAGAGTTTCACCTATGTATGCGGCGTATGAAGGAGTACAGCAGAGTATGGTTGCATTAAGATCGGTCATAAATTGGATCTGTCTCTCGGTATTACCCGAGGACATAGGCAACGTCAGACAGCCTACTCTGTGAGAACCGCCGTTAAGACCGGGACCTCCCGTGAAAAGACCGTAACCGTATGCAACCTGACAAACGTCCTCGTTCGTTCCGCCTGCCGCGACGATGGCTCTGGCACAGCAATCCTCCCAGAGGTCGATATCCTTCTGCGTATAGAATGCAACTACACGGCGGCCTGTAGTACCCGAGGTAGACTGGATACGAACACAGTCGCTGAGAGGCTTTGCAAGAAGTCCGTAGGGATATGCATCTCTTAGATCCGCCTTTGTAAGGAAGGGGAGCTTGTGCAGATCGTCTATAGATTTGATGTCATCGGGTGTAACACCCTTTTCATCCATAAGATTTTTGTAATAAGGTACGTTTTCATAAACGTGCTTAACCTGTTTTACCAGCTTTTCTGATTGGAGCTTTTTCATATCCTCGCGGGACATAGTCTCAATTTCTTTTTGATAATAATTCTGTGCCATTATAAACACCCTTTCTGAATAGAATTGAAGGTCAGCAGATAAACAAAAAGTCCTCTGCATTCCTAAAGAATACAGAGGACGAGAAATCGATTATCCCGTGGTACCACCTCAGTTCGCCGTTATCTCACGGTAACGGCCTTGTCAGGTACTGACATACCTTAGTTCTGTAACGGGAACTCCCGTTGCATCCTACTTAAGCTTCTGCTTGTTCAGCGCACTGCTACAGAATGAATTCAAAACGACTTCCTCTCTGTCTCGCACCAACCGACAGCTCTCTCCAGATTCTATCCGAATTTACTGGTTTCTGATCATTGCATTTAGATGTTGTATAGATTTTAGCACTAAGGTTAAAAAATGTCAATAGTTTTTTGCGAAAATATGTAGTTTTTATGTATTCTATTTCCGTATAACATAAAACCGCACCCTCTGGTTATGAGGATGCGGTTTGGTTTTACTTTATGCAAATATTAGTTGGGTATCCAGATAGCTCTGAGAGTTACGTCGTGTTCGAAGGTATAGGGCTGAGTTCCCCAATCACCTTCCCAGGTGTGGTCCTGAGGATAGTCAACTCTTTCCCACGCATAGAAGGTATATCCGGGTCTTGTAGGAACGGGATAACCGCCGATAACGTCTACAAATCTCTGATTGAGATAGAAGTAATACTTAAGCTCATAGCCCTGGGGCATAGTACCGCCGTTAGGATCCATGGTCATAATGTACATACCCTCGGGTCTCTCTTCCTCAGTGGTGAAGGTGAAGTAGTTATAACTTTCATCATTATACTGAACGAGGAAGCTGTAGGTTGTGCCGTAAGCCAGACCTTCAACGGTAATAACTCCGTTAACCGCAGCTTCAGGTCTGATATACTGTGAGCCGGGAGCTCTCTTGATATCAGCCGCATTATTATAGTTACCGATTGCATATCTTACGATATAGAGATCGTTAAGATCGCCTATGGTAACGGTCGTACCCTTTACCGCAAACGTAGGAACCTTAGGCTGTACATAGTAGTTGTGGATATGCTGATAGCCGTTGTTGTACTCGACAACTATAGAGATCCAACCCTCTGTACGGTACTGGATCATATAGCTTTCAGCATCCTTGATAGTAGTCTTGTTATTGAAGTTACGGCAGTCTGCAGCAGTCTTGATCTCAGATGCTGTAGAGAACTTACCCGTAGCAGTTCTGATGATACGGATATCGGGAATATTGCCGATAGTCACCTGAAGTCCGTTTTCATAGAAGGTGGGGGTATCTACGATCAGCTCCTCATGGAAGAAAGCTTCCGTGCCGTCATTGTAGCGTACAAGAACGGTATGCATACCGGGATCCTTTACGGTATAGGTATAATCATGCTTATCTGCTATCTTGGTAGCGGTAATACGAACGATATAATCGTTTTTCAACTCGTTATAGCTGTTGAATTCACCCTTGGCAATAAAGATATCCTTGATATCACAGATGTCGTGAACGGTGACCTTAACGCCGTAGGAGGAAACGGATGCCTTGATGTTGGTAACATCAGCCTCAATGATATGCTCCTTGCCGTCAACCATTCTCAGCCAGAAGGTATAGTAGCCTGCTTTGGGCATATGACGGGTATAAACGGCGTCGGTTGTATTTGCTTTGATTACCTTGGAATCGATATTTACACAGTCGGGAGCATTCTTGATAGAGCCGCTTGTGGTATGAACACCGCTTGCATATCTGATGAAGTTGATCTTGTCTGCGTTTGTTATGCTTACATCATAGTTCTTTGCTGTGATCTCGGGAGTGCCGATCATGGGAGTGTAGCGAATTTCGGAGTCACCGCATACCGAGCAGTATCTGGTCTCCTCACCGTAGGTCTCACTTGTGGGAGCCTTGGTCTCGGTCCAGTCACCGAAGCTGTGACCCTTGGCTGTGCCCTCGGCAGTAACCGTGATAGATTCACCGCAACCGAAATCACAGTAAGAGGTCTCGGTACCGTTGTTTACACAGGTAGCATCCTTGTTGTATACAAAGTCGGTGAACCAGTGGTCAACGGTGGAGTTTTCATCTGTTACCGTATCGGTAGCACCGCAGCCAAAATCACACTCTGCTGTCTTTGTGCCGTCCTTTTGGCAGGTAGCATTGCCGTCAGAGGTATAGGTAGTAAATACGTGGTCTATCTTAGTGCCTTCTATATACTTACTGTCGGTAGTACCGCAGCCGTACTCACAGTAAGCGGTCATTGTAGCATCGTGAGTACAGGTGGGGTTGTTATCGTCGGTATAGGTGGTAAAGACGTGGTCAAGCTTGGTGCCTACGTCCTTTATGGTATCGGTAGTACCGCATCCGTTTTCACAGTAAGCGGTCATTGTACCGTCCTCGGTACAGGTAGCGTCGTTGTTGTATACGTAATCGTAGAATACGTGCTCACCTGTAGCGGAATTGGGCTTGATCTTGGTATCGGTGGTACCGCATCCGTATTCACAGTAGGATGTCATAGTACCGTCCTTACCGCAGGTAGCGTCGTTGTTGTAGCTGTAGTAAGAGAACTTATGACCGATGGTAGCACCGTCATATTCCTTTGTATCGGTAGCACCGCAGCCGTTGTCACAGCTTGCAGTTGCAGTACCGCCGTTCATACAGGTTGCGTTGTCATCCGGAATATAGTTTGTAAATACGTGTTCAAGCTTGGTCGAGTCATCAAGATATGTATCCGTCTTTCCGCAGCCGTAGTCACACTGAGCCGTAAACGTAGCGCCGTGAGTACAGGTAGCGTTGTTGTTGGATACGTAGTTGGTGAAGGAATGCTCAAGCATTTCTATCTTTTCGTTATACATAGAGCCGCAGAGTGTACAGGTAAATACCTTTACGCCGTAAGCAGTACAGGTAGCTTCCTTTGTCACCCAGCCCTCGTCATATACGTGAACGCAGGGAGCTTCTCTTGTCTCGGTCACACCGCATACTGTACAGGTTCTGGTTTCTGTACCGTCAGAGTTAGGTACCCAGTTGCCCCAGCTGTGGCTGTAGTCAAGATAATCGTCATAACTTGCTTTACAGATAGAACAGGTATAAACGTTCTTACCCTGTGCGGTACAGGTGGAAGCAGTTGAGGATGTCTTTACGTAGCTGTGAGCTGTACAGGTCGTCCATACAGCGTAGAGACGTTCAACCGAATCTATACCGTAGGTATCGCCTGCTTTATACTGAACGGTGCCGGAGAGCTTGTCTGTACTCCAGCCGAGGAACTTAAAGCCGGGTCTTGTAGGAGTTGTGGTGGGGAGCTTGAGAACAGAGCCGTAGTACTTATAAACTGCCGCAGGAGGGAAGATACCGCCGTTGGCGTCAAAGCTTATCATAAACTTCTTCTCTGCACGTGCACCGTGACTGCCGTCAGACCACTGAGCATAGAGAGTAATGGGGTCGGAGGAATTGTGATCGATCACAGAGCCCGGGTAGTATGTAGTACCGCTGCCGTCAGGCTCGGTGTTCCAGCACTTAAAGGATGCACCGGACTTGGAGAAGCTGTTACTGCGTACACTGTAGCTGTCGTATACGTGAACGGGACCCCAATCCCAGGTTATCCATTCAACCACGTCAGAGCCTGAGCCGCCGTTTGCCTTGTAGGTAACGGAGGGTTCCCAGATAGCATAGAACTCGGGGGCATAGTTGCCGTCCTCGTTGGTGGTGGTGTGGAAGGTACTCCAGGGCATCTTTCCGCCTGTGGGAGGAATGGTCAGATTCTGCTGAGCGGTCTCTGTGGTAAAGAAGCTCATATCAGCATAGAGAAGACCGTAGAATACGGTACCGCTCATTGTATAGAGACGGCAACCGTCCTTTGTGGGAGTATTATCGCCCTCGGGAAAATCAAAGTTTCCGTAAAGGGTCTTAGGGTTCTGATAGTTATTATCGTCGCAGTCACAGACATAAGCCTTGAAGACCTCTGTCTGGGTCTTGGGGAACACACCGCCGTCAGCGTGGTAGCTGATGGGGTAACCCCATATAGCGTAGAGAGTAACAGAAGCATTGGTGTTGTAGTTCTGCCAGTATGCTACACCGGTGCCCTTAGAGGTGGTGGAGTCCTGCTTGGTGTTCCACTGAATAAAGAAACGCTGATCGTTATTCTTGGGATACATACCGTAGTAGGTCTTTATACTTGCCTTATCGTGATAAAGCGAAAGCTCCTTTCCGGGGAACTTATAGAGTGTTTTTGTGGAGGTTCCTGCACCTTCATT
>JAFQHD010000010.1 GCA_017398145.1 Clostridia bacterium | reverse complement strand
GTGCTCACCATAGCTAACCTTCTTGTCAAGGTTATCGGTGTTGCACTCAAGGTACCGCTTGACTGGATTTTCAATACGGGAGTACCCGAGAGTGCCAAGGGTGATGCCATGGGCTTCTACACCTCGGCATACGATGTATACGTATGGCTGTATATGATATCCACCGCAGGCTTGCCCGTTGCCATCTCCATGATGGTAAGCGAAAGCCGTGCCAAGGGTAACCTCCGTGAGCCTAAAAAGATATTTTCCATGACCATGCGTCTTCTTGCAAGCGTAGGTCTCGTGGGTACCTGTATCCTCATCTTCGGCTCAAAGATAATTGCCAACCACATATACAAGCTTCCCGGACTTGAATATGCCCTCTGTGCCATAGCCCCCACTCTTTTGTTTATCTGTATATCGGCGGCTATCAGAGGCTATTTTCAGGGTTATCAGATAATGACCCCCTCGGCGGTATCCGAGGTCATAGAATCCTTCGGCAAGCTCGTTTTCGGTGTTATATTTGCATACACTGCAATGAATATCCTTCCCTCAGACCTCGTATCCCTTAAGGGCGGTGTAGAGGGAAAGTACGCGGTCGCCGCGGCTCTTACCATATTCGGTCTGACCCTCGGTGTGGGCGTATCCCTTATCTATCTGTTTATCAAGAAGGCGAGATTTGATCCCAAGCCCTATGACGAGGAGTTTCTTCTCCCCGACAGCTATGATAAGCCCCTGCGCACAAACAAGCAGATAATCAAGGCCCTCGTTACCATAGCGATACCTATAACCATCAGCTCCTCGGTAATGAGCTTTACCAGCGTTCTTGACGGTGTCATCATCTCTAACACCATGCAGAGCGTATACAGCCTCAGCGCAGACGATGTAACCGGTATAATCGGTCTCTTCAAGACCCACGTAGTTACCCTCTTCAATATGCCTCCCGCACTGATATATCCCATATCCGGCTCTATCGTGCCTTATCTGTCGGGGATCATAGCCAAGGGAGACAGAGAAAAGGTAACGAAGCTGATGAACAGCTCTCTGAGGGTTGCCACCATGATAGCCCTCCCCTGCGCTCTGGGACTGAGCGTGCTGTCCGAGCCTATCATCCGTCTCTTCTTCAATTCCAGCTTCAGTCCCGATACCTGCAACACCCCCGCGCTTCTGTCCATACAGGCTCTTGCGGTGTTCTTCGTAGGTATGCTGGCTATGACCACCTCCATACTTCAGGCTCACAAGCTTGAGCGCAAGCCTATCGTCAGTATGCTTGCAGGCGGTGCCGTAAAGATACTTTCAAGCTCTCTGCTCATCGGTAAGATAGGCATCTACGGCGCACCCGTAGGAACGCTTCTTTGCTATATCACCATCGTTCTCTTTAACTTCTACTTTGTGGCAAAGCATGTTAAGTTCATACCTAAGTTTACTCAGGTATTCTTAAAGCCCCTGCTTTCCTCGGCGGTATGCGCGGCAGCAGCCCTCGGTGCTTACAAGCTTATCTTCGGAATGGGTATCAGCTCCAAGATATCGGTCGTTGCAGCGATACTTGCAGCCGTGGTGGTATACGTTATAATGATAATCCTTATACGCGCCCTTCATAAGGAGGATTTTGAGATAATCCCCAAGGGTCAAAAGCTCTATTCTATACTTAACAAGGCGGGACTTGTAAAATGACGTCGCTTACGGAATTAAAAAACAAAGAGCTCTATACCATGGACGACCTCTGTGAGATAATGAAATATCTACGTGTAGGCTGTCCCTGGGACAAGGAGCAGACCCATGAGAGCATACGCACCTGCTTTATCGAGGAGGTGTATGAGGTCTGCGACGCTATAGACAAAAAGGACCCCGACCTCATGTGCGAGGAGTTGGGGGACGTGCTTCTGCAGGTGGTGTTTCACGCTCAGATGGCAGAGGAGGACGGAGAGTTCACCCTTGCCGATTCTATCGACGGCATCTGCCGAAAGCTTATCATCCGCCATCCCCATGTGTTCGGGGATGTCAAGGCAGATACCTCGGGCGAGGTGCTTACCAACTGGGACAAGATAAAGGCGGATACCAAGGGACAGAAAACTGTTGCCGATACGGTACGGGACGTTCCTAAGGCTCTGCCCGCGCTTATGCGTGCCCAGAAGACCGCCAAGCGCGCGGCAAAGGGGGACAGCTACGAGCTTGAGAGCCGTGAGCTTGATTTTGATTCTCTCGGTGAGGAGCTTTTTAAGCTCTGCTCAGCAGCCCAGAGAGCCGGCATAGATGCAGAAGAGGCTCTTACCCGATATTGTGACCGATTTGTTGCTGATTTTGAGTAAATAAATTAAGAAAATTAGAAAATTTTTGCAGAAATCTATTGATATTACCGATAAATCGTGTTATAATGTATTAGCAATAAGTACAAAATAACAGAAAGGTGATTTTAATCATGATGACTAAAGCAAATATCGTTGATGCAGTAGCAACCAAGACAGGCGCAACCAAGAAGGCTTCCGAGGCAGCAGTTAACGCAGCTCTCGAAGCTATCGTTGATGCTCTCAAGGCAGGTGACAAGGTTCAGGTATTCGGTTTCGGTACCTTCGAGGTCAAGGAGCGCGCAGCTCGTACAGGCAGAAATCCCCGTACAGGTGAGACCCTTGAGATCGCTGCTTCTAAGAATGTTGGCTTCAGCGCAGCTAAGGCTCTTAAGGACGCTATCAAGTAATAGTAATAATTACGCAGCTATCGGGAATCCTTGAGCCAAGGATTCCCGATATTATTTTAAGGCAGAAAAATGAGATTAGATAAGTATTTAAAGATTTCAAGAATAATCAAGCGCCGTACCGTAGCAAACGACGCCTGCGATGCAGAGCACGTACAAGTAAACGGAAGGCGTGCCAAGGCCTCCTACGACGTAAAGGTAGGGGATATCATCGAGATAAGCTTCGGCGAGCGCACCCTTAAGCTCCGCGTCCTTGAGGTGAAGGAGCATGTTGCCAAGGCTGATGCCTCGGGTATGTACGAGGTCATAAATTAAATCATTCCTGCATATAAATGTGGTATCACATTTACGGAGGCAGGATATGAAGGAAAATAAGGGAAATCAGTCTGTATCGGTGACCGACCGCAGCTCAGCTGTTCTTACGGGAGTAGAGGAGGTAATAAGCTATGACGAAAATAATATCGTTATGCAGACCTCTCTCGGACAACTTACTCTTGACGGCGAGGGGTTAAATATAGTACAATTAAACTTAGGTGAGGGTATAGTGTCGGTCGAGGGCCGTATAGACGCCTTATATTATATGGAGCAGAGAGAGCGTAAATCTCTTTTCTCCCGTATTTTCGGATAGATGGCATTCGGCTATGCTCAGATATATACCTTTATCCTCTATTCCGTGTTTATCGGCTTCGGGTTAGGAGTGGTATACGATGCTTTTCGTATCATTCGCCGTGCCTTCTACATAGCGGGTAAGGGAATAGTGACCGATATAGTTTATTTTATCTCTGATATACTCTTTTTTATCATAGCGGCGGTAGTATCGGCTATATTTATTTTTCACGTCAACAACGGCCGTATACGGGGAATCGCCCTTTTCGGCTCGTTTATGGGCTTCGTCTTATACTACAATACCGTCGGCAGGCTGGTGTGTGCGGTATCCGACCTTATCATAAGAAGCGTATACCGAACACTTAAATTTATTTTGAAGGCTGTATTGCTTCCCATATGGCGTTTTGCGGCGGGTGTGGCTGACAGCATATATACCCTTAGGCAGACTAAACGCAGGATAAGAAGATTCAAAAGGAAAGGATGTTGAACTGTGACAAGAACAAATATCTTCGTCAGGATAGCTGTAATCATCGTTATAGTTGTCTGCCTTATTACAATTTTAAAGCTCCAGATACAGTTCAACAGGCTCAATGAGGAAAAGAAGGTGCTGTCGGCTCAGGTCGAGGAGTATCAGGAGGATATCGAGGAGCTCAAGGCTGAGATAGAGAGGCCCTTTGACGACGAGTATGTTATCCGTGTGGCAAGGGAGAAGTTAGGCTATCATCTGCCTGATGAGATAATTTATTATAACGATTTGAATTAGTATGAGAAATATTATTGTCACAGGCGGCAGCAGAGGTATCGGTGCCGCCATAGTTCGCCGCTTTGCTGAAAACGGTGATAATGTAGTATTCCTTTACCGCTCCAACGACCGTGCGGCTGCAGAGGTGGGTGTACCCTGTATCAAGGGGGACATCCGTGACCCGGAAGAGGTAAAAAAGATGATATCAAGGGCAGCAGATTACCTTGGGGGTATAGACGTCCTTGTCAATAACGCGGGTATCGCACAGTCTGCCCTTATGGGTGATATAAGCGATACCGATTATATGAATATGATAAACACAGACCTGTCGGGAGCCTTTTACTGCTGCCGTCAGGCCATCCCATATTTTCTGCGCAACCACAGCGGCGCTATCGTTAATATCTCATCTATGTGGGGTGAGGTCGGCGCTTCTATGGAGGTTCATTATTCCGCAGCAAAGGCGGGGCTTATCGGACTTACAAAGGCATTGGCAAAGGAGCTGGGTCCTTCGGGTGTCCGTGTGAACTGCGTTACCCCCGGTATGATAGATACCGATATGAACAGAGGATATTCCAAGGTGGATATTCAGGCAATAGTTGACGAGACCCCTCTTATGCGCATAGGCAAGCCCGAGGACGTGGCAGAGGCTGTGTTCTTTTTGGCATCGGACAAGGCAAGCTTTATCACAGGTCAGGTGCTGGGTGTTAACGGTGGATATGTGATTTAAGAAGCTTTTCGGCAAAGAAGAGCTTCTCTTTGTTTTATAAACAATAATATATAATACATCATTGGAGGACAATATGAAAAAGTTTCTTTTGGCAGTGTTCGTTGCCCTAATGCTGGCAATGACGGCCTTTGCCGTATCGGCAGAGGATTTTGACTTTAATGATGCCGCAAAGACTGAAGAGCTGGTGGCATATCTTGAAGAAAAGGCACCCGAGGCGGGAACGAAAAATATCAACATAACCGATTTCAAAATTTCATCCGATAATACTCTTGATCTATATCAGCTTTGTATCGATGAAGCACCCCTGCTTTTCCAGTTCAAGCAGATATCCGTAATCAAGGATATTGACGGCAAATATTTAACTCATATGAGATTTATCTATACCGACGGATACGATCCCGAGAGCTACGTTGCTGATCTGGAAAAATGTAAGGCTAAAGCGAACGAGCTTTTGGCAGGGGTTAAAGACAACGATGTCCTTGACGACGTTACCAAGGCTCTGCTTCTTTATGATAAACTTGCTATGATATGCAGATACGACAACGAAAGTGCAGATACGGACATAATAGCCTTCGGCTCTAATTCTATGTACGGTCCTTTTGTTACCGGCAAGGCTATATGTACAGGATACACAAGCGCGTATATGTATCTGCTCCGTGAGGTGGGTATAGAGTCAAGGACCGTGCGTTCGAAAAACAACAACAATATCCTGCACGCCTGGCTTGCCGTTACCATAGACGGTGTAGAATATCACGCTGACATTACCTATGACGATTCCGAGCCTGATGTTACGGGAAGAATGAGTCACGACTATTTTCTTATATCAAGCGCCAGACTCAACACCCTTGAAAAAAACAAGATCTACCACAACCACGATTTCGTTTTGACAGATACAAGATACGAGGACAAATACTGGAAAAATTCCGAGACTCAGATAGTATTTGCAGACGGATTTATTTATTTTATCAATAACCTTATCGAGAAGGACAGAGGGCTTTACCTCGTTGCTCCCGATGATCCCACCTATACCCCTGTTAAGCTGCTGGAGCTGACCGATTATTGGATCAAGGGCAGAGATGGAAATGGCTTTGAAGCTTATTCCAATTATTACTGTCTTTCTACCGACGGAACGGTTGTTTTCTATTCCACTCCCAGAAATATATATGTCTATGACGGCACTACAAGAGTAATATGTGCGCCTGAGATAGAGGGTGAGTATGATAACATCTACGGCTTCAGATATGACAACGGAGATTTAGTATACAGTATCCACAACTCACCGAATTTCGGTGACTCGGAAGACAATGATGTTTATCACGACGAAGCCTTCCAAATAAGAGAAAAATATGACCCCGATGCCAGACCCACAGCCAATCCCGAACCCGGCTTTGATATAATACCCGACCCCAATCCCGACCCCGATCCTCCCGTAATAACAGTTTATTTTACCGACGTTAAGAAGAGCCACTGGTTCTTTGATGCGGTAGAATATGCGATAAAGAACCGTTATATGAGCGGTATGTCGCAGACCAGCTTTGCCCCTACGGTCAACATCAAGCGTGAGCAGTTCGTGCTTATCCTTGCAAATATAGCGGGAGTTAATACCGATAACTATAAGAACGTAAGCAGCGGTATGACCGACGTTCCTACGGGACAGTGGTATTCGGGCGCTGTTGCCTGGGCTGTGGAGAAGGGATACGTAAGCGGTATGACCCCCACTGCCTTCGGACGCGGCAGGGATATCACCCGTGCTCAGCTTGCCAGACTTTTCTATGTGTATGCAGAAAAGAACGGTGTCGACGTTAAGGGCAGAGCAGAGCTTTCAAGCTTTGCAGATAAGGCAAAGGTTCAGGACTGGATGTATGACGGACTTTCCTGGGCGGTGGATGCAGGCATTATCAGCGGTATGGAGATAGACGGTAAGCTTTCTCTTAACCCCAACGGAAGCGCCACCAGAGCTCAGACGGCGGTAATGCTTCAGAAATTTGATGTGTACAGAGGAAGATAAAATGAAGATCTGTAAAAGAATAACGGTTATTGTTCTTACGGTGTTGATGCTTATACCCCTTGTGGGAACAATTAATTCCTCCGCCTTTGTCGTGACCGAGTCTCATGACGCAAAAAAAGAGGGAAAGGGTCAGTATAGCTACGGTGATCTGACCTATAATATAATTAACGATGAGGCTGTCATTATGTACAGTCCCTCCGCTTCGGGCAAGGTCACGATTCCCGATAAGATCGACAACTATAAGGTGACCCAGATAGCGGACTATGCCTTTTATAACAATTCAAAAATAACAAGCATCAGTATAGGCAAAAACGTATGGCGTGTAGGCGACTATGCCTTTGACCACTGCCTTGAGGTGGAGTCTGTCACTATGGGCAGCTCTGTGGAGGAGATCGGTGAATACGCTTTCCGTTACTGCTCCTTTGTGGATTCCATATCTCTGCCCAAGAATATAGCCAGAATCGGCTACGGCTTTATTCACGGTACGGATTATTATCTGTGTGCAAAGTGGGCTGATAATATTCTGTATATAGACGATTATCTTATCGAAGCAAAGGTCTCAAAGATAAGCGGTTCTTATAAGATAAAGGATGGTGTTACCTGTATTGCAGACGGGGCGTTCAGAGATTGTGCAGGACTTACGGAGATAATCATTCCCGACTCGGTTATTACCATAGGCGGATTTGCCTTTTCAGGATGTGGTTCGTTAAAGCATATCAGCATCGGCAAGTCGGTAAGGTACATCCATGATTATGCTTTTGAAGCCTGCAACGAAGTAAAATCTATAGAGATAGGTCCCTCGGTGCAAGAAATAGGCTACGGTGCCTTTGCGGGAGTCAAGTGCATGGAGGTTGTCGACGAAATCAAATATATAGGTAACTACCTTATATACGGCACGACCGATGCCACGGAAGTCGAGGTAAGAGAAGGTACTATCGCCATAGCAGAAAGAGCTTTCTGCGATTGCACACGCTTAAGAGAAGTAAGACTTCCTTCTTCGCTTAAGAGTATAGGTAGCGTTGCATTTTCGGGAACTAACTCTCTTGATATGATAAACATTCCCGCGTCGGTTACCCGTATCGGCGGAGACGCTTTTAAGTTCGGCAAAAAGAATATAAGAGTATACGTAGAGGATATTTCGGCTTGGTGCGGTATCAGCTTTGAAAACCGTGATGCCAACCCCTTCCGCCGCAAGAACGCCACCATAGTGGATGATTTCTACGGAAATACCGTTACCGAGATAACCGTTCCTGACGGTGTAAAGAGCATCGGTGAATATGCGTTTTATAACCTGACTACTCTTGAAAAGATCAACATTCCCGATTCGGTAGAGAGTATAGGCTACGGCTGTTTTGAAAAAAAGGAAAATGATGTTATAGTTGCAAACAACTCGGTAACTATGGTCTGCAATGAAGGCAGCTATGCCTACGGTTATGCAAAAGCTCAGGGAATGCCTTACGTTCCGAGCTGTGAACACAGCTTTACAAACTATATTTCAAACAATGACTTTAGCTGTACCCATGACGGCACCGAGACCGCAGTATGCGACAACGGCTGCGGCAAAACCGACACAAGGGTAACCAAGACAGCTCCCGGACACAGTTTTACAAACTATAAACACACAAGCGACTTCAGCTGTACTACCGATGAGACCGAAACTGCGGTATGTGACAACGGCTGCTGCAAGACCGACGTAAAGGTTATTCAAAAGGCACCCGGACACAGATTTGAAAAATGGGTGACCGATATCGAGCCTACCTATATTTCAGAGGGTCAAAAGAGCAGTGTGTGTGCTGTCTGCTCCCACGTTGAAACCGTTGCAATACCAGCAAAGCACCTTAGCTTTCACGACGTAAACAGTACCCACTGGTACGCAGATTCGGTAAAATACTGTGTACAGATGGGTTACATAAACGGTATGACCCAGTTCACCTTTGCTCCCAACGGCAAGCTTACCAGAGCGCAGTTCCTTACTATCCTCGCAAAGCAAGACGGCGTTGACCTCAGCGTATACGAGGGTAAGGACTCAGGCTTTACCGATGTTAAGTCCTCTCATTGGTACAACACTTACATATGCTGGGCGGTGGAGCAGGAGCTTACCGCAGGTCTTACCCCCACCACCTTCGGACCTAACACTAACATTACCAGAGCTCAGCTTGCACGTTTCTTCTACGTATATTCCGAAAAGAAGGGCATAGCTGTTGAGGGCAGAGCGGATATTTCCGCATATCCCGATGCCGACAAGGTGGCAGGATGGGCCATAGACGGAATCTCCTGGGCTGTGGATGCAAGTATAATTAACGGTGTCAAGAGTGGAGATGTTAACTATCTTGACCCCAACGGTACTGCCACAAGAGCGCAGGCGACGGTGATGTTCAAGGCATTTGATGCATACAGAAAATAAATAATAACAGAAAAGACAGTTGCGCGCAACTGTCTTTTCTGTTATTTAAGTCTGACTTTTTTTGAAAGATACTCATACTGCTTCTTTACGTCGTCGGCTGTAACGTAAGCCTTTTCGGCATACCTTACAGGTGTGTAAAGCTCAAATAATTCGTGTTCGGTATCGTTTTCGGCAACCTTTTTTTCAAGCTCGCTCGGAGTATCGTAGGAGTGGCAGTTACCCTTCTTTTTCTGCTTGTATTCTATAAGCTTGACATACATATACCTTATACGCTCGGTGTCCTCGGTGAGAGAATTAAAACGCTTTTTGGTAATAGGCTTTTGCTTTTTACGGCGGACACGGTCGTCACGGATTATGATATTGACCTCGTCCTCCGAGCGGTGGCGGATGTTAGGCTTGATACCAAGCTTCTGTCTGACCTTGTCTACGATCTTTTTCAGCTTTTCGGCAGCGTTGAATATAGCCTTACTTAAGCGTCTGTACAGCTCCTGTCTTATCTCTTTTGTAAAGAGCTTGCCGATATTATAGAGAGTAAGCGCGATACAAACATATCCAAAGAAAGCACAAAACTGACGGACATACTTATATATAGGGTCAAGGGCTACGGAAAAATAGATCAAAAGTGCCGCAAGGGATGCAAAGAGGATGACCAAAGCAAATCTCTTTTTGCTGAATACTATTTTTTTACGGTTAGGGTCGGGCTTCTTATTTCGCATTCTTATCACTCCTTCCCAAAGGAACGATAAGGTTCACCGAGTTTCTGTTACGCTTAAGAGCTTCAAGATGAGCCTCTATCTCTGCGTCGGTGTATGCCGAGAATACGAATATCTCAGTGTCACTGAGTCCCGATTCTATTACCCTTGCAAGCAGGGTGGTGAAGGAATAGGACGCGGCTATACGCACCCGACTCATTCCTCTGAGCATATCCCTTGCGTGTATCTCACCCGAGCGCATAGGGAAGGCAAGTCCTTCGCTTGAATCGTTCTGTGTGGAGTTGGTATAGAGCCCCAGACGGTAGCCGTTGTCGCTCATAATGCGGATTATATCCGCAGTATAGGACATGGAGTTCTCCATCATAGTATTAAACTCTGCCGAGGGAATGGGATCAAGAGGATCGGTGGCAAAGTTTATAAATATCATAAAGGTACGGTTGGAGCAGTAGTCAAGGGCGTTGACCCGTAAGGGCTGAGCTGCCTGAGCGTATGCCTTTGCCGTTTGCTTGAAGTTTATCTGGTTAAAGGGGTCACCGAAGGTGTAGGGGCGTACTCCCGTGATAGAGAAGGGGTCCTTTATCAGCATACGCTTGGTTATGCTCTCACCCATAAGCATTCCCACGGGATTTGGTGAGGTGGGGGTGGCAAGTATCTTGGGATATACGTAGAGGGTGGACTTACTCTCAACGGTCCTCATAGTGCCCGGCAGATGTATCACCGCCGTCTCAAGCTTGTATACGCCTCGCTTGGTACAGGTGACGGTGTGCTTACGCTTTATCTCCATATATGGCAGAATAAAGGAGAATCTGCTCTCAAAGCGTTGCATTGCAGACTTGTCCTTTCCCTTGGGTGCACCTAAGTCAAGCTGTGGGAAAAAGTAGCTTTCCGCATAGGCTCGGAACAGCGGCAGACGGGTAGGGTTATATATGCGCTCCGTCATGGTAACGCTGTCCCCCTCGTATACTCCGTCCTCGCTGAAGGTACGACGGTATTCGAGACGGTCTATGATGCGCTTACATAGCTCACGGTAGACAAGCCAACCCGCAAAACCTAATATTGCAAGTCCCACAATGACAGCCGCCGTTATGATAACCGGCAGGCTTATGGTGACCGTGCTTCCTGCGTGGCTCATCTCTTGGAATAGAATATCTCGGGCTCGGTGGGAACGGTAACGGTGGTAAGTATCTCCTCGATAACCGCCTTATCGTAGTCCTTCTTGATACGGTGACTGTTGTGGAGGATAAGACGGTGGGCAAGGGTAGGTACTGCCGCCCTCTTGATATCGTCAGGAAGCACGTACTCTCTGCCCTGAATTGCCGCAAAGCCCTTTGCTGCCTTCATAAGCGCGATAGCACCTCTGGGACTGACACCTAAAGCCACACCCTCCATATCTCTTGTTGCCTCAACTATCTTTGTGATATAAGCCACAAGGTCGGGGTGTACGAATACAGATGCAACCTCCTTTACAAGGAAGGGGATCTCGTCGGCTGTGATGACCGGAACGAGCTTAATATTGTTGGGCTTACCCGCAAAGCGCTCGAGTATGGCAATGCTTTCCTCGGCGGTGGGATAGTCCATTGAAGTCTTGAATAAAAATCTGTCGAGCTGTGCCTCGGGCAGAGGGAAAACACCCATATTCTCAACGGGGTTTTCGGTGGCTATTACCATAAATGGGTCGGGTAACTTGTAGGTGGTGCCGTCGATGGTAGCCTGTCTTTCCTCCATGCATTCGAGAAGTCCCGACTGGGTCTTGGGGGTAGCACGGTTTATTTCATCCGCAAGGAGAATGTTTGCAAAGCAGGGACCGGGTATGAACTCAAAGTCGCCCGTCTTCATATTGAAGTATCTGACACCCGTGATATCTCCGGGAAGGAGGTCGGGTGTGAACTGAAGTCTTGCGGACTTACAGTTTACCGAGGCTGCAAAAGCTTTCGTCAGCATAGTTTTACCCGTACCGGGCACGTCGCAGATAAGCATATGACCGCCCGTAAAGAGGGCGATGCACATAAGGTCAATTACCTCGTCCTTACCTACTATTACATTTGCTACGCTTTTTTTGATCTTTTCGTATGCGAGAGAAACTTTACTCAATTCTATATCTCCTTGTACTTGTAAAATTCATAATATTAATATATAATATTATAAAATCATATTTGATAACTTGCAATGATTATCTGCAATATTTCTTGTAATATTTACAAATGGAGGCAAAAATGAAGGAATTTCTCTCCTGCGGAAGGATAGTAAACACCCACGGCGTGGGCGGTATGATAAAGATAGAATCCTGGTGCGATACACCAAAGGTGCTGGCGGGATTAAAAACACTTTATCTTGAAAAGAACGGAGAATACGTTCCCTTTAAGGTGGAGCGCGCAAGCGTTCATAAGGGAATGGTGCTCTGTAAGCCCGAGGGCTCGGATACCTTTGAGACGGCTATACTTTATAAAAATAAGGACATTTTCTGTAGGAGAGGCGATCTTAAGCTTCCCGAGGACAGGGTGTTTATCGAGGATATTCTTGGCCTTTCGGTCATTAACGCCGACAGCGGCAAGGTCTACGGCAAGCTTGTGCGCGTTATAGACAATCCCGCAAACGAGATATACGAGATCGAAACGGAAAAGGGACCGGCATATATGCCTGCGGTAGCTGAGTTTATCGACCGCATTGAGCTTGAAGAGGGCATATACGTGAGACCTATAGAGGGTATGTTCGATGAGATTTGACATTATGACCCTTTTTCCCGCTTTGGTAGATAACGTTCTCTCCGAGAGTATAATCGGCAGAGCAAGACGGGCGGGACTTATAGAGGCAGTAGCGCATAATATCCGTGACTATTCCAAGGACAAGCACCGCCGTGTGGACGACACGCCCTACGGCGGCGGTATGGGAATGCTTATGGCTGCTCCTCCGGTTTACGATTGCTACGAAGCCATCGAAAAAAAGGGGAAAACAAGAACGATATATATGTCCCCAAAGGGTAAGGTCTTTACACAGAAAAAGGCAAGGGAGCTTTCAGAGTACGACCAGCTTATTATCCTCTGCGGTCATTACGAGGGCGTAGACCAGCGTGTGCTTGACAGAATCGTAGATGAAGAGATATCTGTAGGCGACTATGTTCTTACAGGCGGTGAGATCCCTGCCTGTATCGTGGTGGACGCGGTGGCAAGGCTCAAGGACGGAGTTCTCTCCGATCCCGAGTGCTACGAAAACGAAAGCCTATGCCAGGGAATGTTAGAGTATCCCCAGTATACCCGACCCTATGATTTCATGGGTGAGACTGTTCCCGAGGTGCTTTTAGGCGGCAATCACAAGGAGATAGAAAAGTGGAGATTTAAGGCAGCCCTTGAATTAACCAAAAAACAAAGGCCTGATTTGCTGTGAAATTAGGTGAAAATAACCTAAAAAGCCTATGTGAAAATGTTAATATTTTTGCATTTTAGCAAAAAAGCATAAAGCTATTGATTTTTGACAAGCTATTTGTTATAATACTTATATATTTCGTGAAAAATAATAATATTTATAGAGGAGTGCATCAAATGATTACTCGTGACGTTACAATAAAGAACAGCGTTGGTCTCCACGCAAGACCTGCAACATTTTTCATCCAGAAGGCTAACCAGTACAAGAGCACTATTTGGGTTGAAAAGGACGAGAGACGCGTAAATGCAAAGAGCCTTCTTGGTGTTCTTTCTCTCGGTATCACCAAGGATATGAGCGTTACCCTTATCGCTGACGGTGCTGATGAGGAAGCTGCGCTTAACGGACTTGCTGAGCTTATCGACAGCGGCCTTGAGTCTGTTCTTTAATTATAAACACAGATAACGAACGAGCAGAATCAGCCCTTGGCTAATTCTGCTTTTTGTTTTATATATCCGTAGGGGCGGATATTATCCGCCCGCTTGAAATTCAATGCTCAACAAGGGCGGATGATATCCGCCCCTACAGTTACCTATGGCAGATATAAATGAGCTCCGTAAGCGAGCAAACGAGCTTCCTTCATCTCCGGGCGTATACCTGATGAAGGATAAAAACGACAAGATAATATACGTGGGCAAGTCAAAGGTCTTAAAGAACCGTGTTTCCCAGTATTTCAAGGAAACGGGACATCATGATTTTAAGACGGCAAAGATGGTCTCAAACGTAGACCACTTTGACTATATGCTGACCCATACGGAGATTGAGGCTTTGTCCCTTGAGAACAGGCTGATAAAGCTCCATAAGCCGAAATATAATATTCTTTTAAAGGACGACAAGAGCTATCCCTATATCAAGGTAACGACGGGAGAAGAATATCCCCGCCTTCAGTTCGTCCGAAAGAGAAATAACGATAAAGCGAGATATTTCGGACCTTATTCGGGCGCGACAACGGCATATTCCATTATCCGTACAGCCCAGCGATCCTTCGGTATTCCAAGATGCACAAAGAAATTCCCTCAGGATATCGGCAAGACCCGACCCTGTCTCTACTATCAGTTAGGGCAGTGTACCGGAGTTTGTACGGGCAAGGTATCAAAGGAAAGATACGACGAAACGGTAAAGGACCTTTTGGCTTTTTTAGGCGGCTCATTTTCAGAGGTCAAAAAATCTCTTGAGGAGAAGATGTACTATGCCTCCGAAAATCTGCTTTTTGAAATGGCGGCGCAGTACCGCGATTCAATAAAGGAGCTTGATACCCTCTGGCAGAAGCAGAAGGTGGTTGGCTCACCCGACGCCGAATATGATATAATATCCCTTTACAGTGACGAGGTTTCTTCATGCCTTGCGGTATTCTACGTCCGTGACGGCTGTGTTATAGATAACGAGAGATTTATTTTCGGTGCAGATCAGATCATAACCCCCGATTCCGTGGCGGCGTTTCTCTGTGATCTTTACACCAAGCGTGAGTATATACCCAAGAATATCCTCATAGGATTTGAATTGGATGAAGAAAGCGATGAAATGCTCACCGCATTTCTTAATGAACAGGCAGGATATAGGGTATATGTCAAGTATCCCGAAAGAGGAGATCTCAAGTCTCTTTGTAATATGGTCTACGACAATGCAAGACAGTACGCGGGACAGTATAAGGCTGATACCGAGAGAGACAATAAGACCCTTATCAAGCTTGCATCCCTTTTGTCTCTCGAAGTCGTACCCGAGCATATCGAGGCTACGATATCTCCAACTTCGGCTCGGACAATATCACGGGCGGTATGATCTCGGTGCGTGAAGGTAAGTTCTGCAAAAAGGATTA
Source organism: Clostridia bacterium (assembly GCA_017398145.1). Lineage (GTDB taxonomy): Bacteria > Bacillota > Clostridia > Oscillospirales > CAG-272 > RGIG7300. The sequence continues at coordinate 3,888 of JAFQHD010000010.1, read as the reverse complement.
CCGCACCTATAAGATAAGAGGAACCGAGGGCGAGCCGGATGATTACGCTTCCATGAGGGAAACTATAGAGCGAAGGCTCTCTCATACCGAGAGCAGCTATCCCGATCTTATCCTTCTTGACGGAGGCAAGGGTCACGTTTCTACCATAAAGCAATTACTTGAAGAAATGAATATAGATATCCCCGTTTTCGGTATGGTAAAGGATGAGTTTCATAAGACAAGAGCACTTACCACCGAGGACGAGGAGATAAGTATCGCCAGAGAGCAGTCGGTATTTCAGCTTATATATAAGATACAGGAGGAGGTACACCGATTTACTGTTAAAGCTATGTCGGGTGCTAAATCAAAGACACTGACCCATTCCTCCCTTGAAAAGATAGAGGGAATAGGACAGACTAAAGCAAAGAACCTGCTTGCACACTTTAAGAAGCTTGCGGCTATTAAGGAAGCAAGCGTAGAAGAATTAAAGCAAGTAAAAGGCATATCCGAAAAGAATGCCAATGATATATTTGATTATTTTCATCAGGAGAAATGAATTATGATGCGTATAATTACGGGAACAGCAAGAGGAACAAAGCTTGTGACCCTTGAGGGTGAGGCTACCCGTCCTACAAGTGAGCGTACCAAGGAGTCGGTCTTCAGTATGCTGCAGTTTGATATCGAGGGCAGACGAGTGCTTGACCTTTTCGGCGGCTCGGGACAGATGGGTCTTGAGGCGCTTTCCAGAGGTGCGGCATCCGCTACAATAGTTGACCAGTCTGCGGATGCGGTCAAGATAATCAAGGCAAACGCACAGAAGACCAAGCTCTTTGACCGCTGTGTCATCCTTACAAAGGACTATAAGGCATACCTTAAGGGAACCAAGGAAAAGTTTGATATTATCTTCCTTGACCCTCCTTATGACACCAATATGTTAAGCGAGGCTATGAGAATAATCCTTGACCGGGATATGCTCAACTATCAGGGCACTATCGTTCTCGAGAGCGGAAATGATGATATTCCGGAATACGGAGAGCTTACACTTCGCAGACATTATAAGTCGGGCAGAGCGTATGTTACTGTATTGACTAATGAAGTAGAAGAATAAATGCAAAATGCAAAATTAAAAATGCAAAATTATGGTGGATTTTCTCCCTTTAGGTCGAAAATCTTCTTCACATTGTATTTTTGTGTTTTGTTGTAGTTAATTTTCCAATATGATTTAATGGAATTTTTGACACCGTCGGTGGAAAAAATCTCCTCAATTTTGCATTCTGCATTTTGCATTTTGCATTCTTTTTCAGTTAACGAAAGAGTAGGTTTATACTATGAAAAAAGCAGTAATTCCCGGAACATACGACCCTATAACCAACGGTCATATGAACCTTATCCACCGTGCAGCCGAGATGTTTGACGAGGTCATCGTTGCGGTGGTATACAATGCCGCAAAGAATAATATGTTCACCCTTGAAGAGCGTAAGAGCTTTGCAGTACAGGCTTGCGAGAAATATTCTAACGTCCGTGTAGAGGCATTTGAAGGTCTCTTGGTGGACTTTGTTAAAAAAGAAAATGTAGACGTTGTAGTCAGAGGCGTGCGTAACGCACGCGACTTTGACTATGAGTACGAGCTTGCACAGATATACTTTATGACGGGCGACGGACTTGAGACGGTCTTCCTGCCCTCTAACGGTGCCAACGCCCACGTTAGCTCCACTATGGTAAGAGAGCTTATCAAACACAACAAGCCCTGCGAAGAATTTATTCCATTTACAATGGAATAAATTAAAATGCAAAATGCAAAATGCAAAATTACGGATGATTTTCTCCCTTGAGGTCGAAAATCTGCATTTATATTTTGGATTATCTGTATTTTATAGTTTTGCGGTTTCATTTTTTGTTTGTTATATTTGTTTGGTAAAATAACAGGTATAGTAAACTTATAAAATTTAATGGAATTTTTGACACCCAAAGGTGTCAAAAATCTCCTCAATTCTGCACTCTGCATTCTGCATTCTGCATTATTTAAGAGGTGAACTACATGTCAAGTGATAACAAACGCTATCCCACTCCTCATATAAACGCAACTCCCTCTGATTTTGCCGATACCGTGCTTATGCCGGGAGATCCCAAGCGATCAGCCTTTATAGCTAAAGAGTTTCTCACCGATGCCGTCCTTGTAAACGACGTAAGAGGAGTTCAGGGTTATACCGGCTTATACAAGGGCAAGCGTGTTTCCTGTATGGCAAGCGGAATGGGTATGCCATCTATGGGTATCTACAGCTACGAGCTGTTTAACTTTTTTGACGTAAAAAACATTATCCGCGTAGGCTCGGCAGGTGCCTTTCAGTCGGAGATGAATTTAGGCGATCTTGTTTTTGCAATGAGCGCTTCTACAGATTCAAATTATTTAAAAGCTTTCGGACTTCCGGGAGACTATGCGCCTACCGCATCCGAAGAGCTGCTTTTTGATGCGGTGGACAATGCCAAGGCAAAGGGACTTCGTTACTTTGCGGGTAATATCGTATCAAGCGATATTTTTTATAACTGTGACCCCACGGTGAACGACCGTTGGGCGCAGATGGGAGTATTGGCGGTGGATATGGAGGCTGCGGCTCTCTATGCCAATGCCGCAAGAGCGGGCAAAAATGCCTTGACCGTACTCACCGTATCCGACCAGCTTGTCCGGGATGAGCATATGACAAGCGAACAGAGACAGAGCTCCTTTGCCGATATGATAACATTAGCACTTGATATAGCGTAAGAATTGAGGATGATTGAGTCAATCATCCTCTTTTATTATCCTGTTCAGCACGTCGCAGAATATATCCACCTCTTCGGCAGTATTGAATGCGCCAAAGGACACTCTAACTGCTCCGCTGTCACCCGTTCCGAGATGCTTATGTGCCAAGGGGGCACAGTGAAAGCCTGCCCGTACACATATTCCCTCACGGTCCAGCTTATCTGCAACCATGGTAGAGGACATATTCTCAATATTGAAGAGAATAGTCTCACCGTAGCCTATCTCGGGACAGTAGACCTCGATGCGGTCATGGTTACTTAGCCTTTCCCTCGTGCGTCTGTATAGGCTTATCTCGTGCTCGCGGATATGGTTTATACCTACTTCGGTTATAGCCCGTATACCCTGTGAGAGACCTGCGATGGCAGGGGTGGGCAGAGTTCCCGCCTCAAGCCTTTCGGGTAGCAGGGCAGGCATATATTCCTCAAGGGATGCAATACCGCTTCCGCCCTCAACGAGGGTGTGAAGCTTTCTTGCTGACTCGCCCTTGTATCGGCTTGAGAATATCACACCGCCCGCACCCTGTATTCCGTAGAGGCTCTTATGTCCCGCAAAGCAGAGGGCATCTATGTGACATTCCCTCACGTCTATGGGGTATACTCCCGCTGACTGTGCCGCATCTACTATAAAGCAAAGCCCTCTCTGACGGCAGAGTTCTCCTATCGCTCTTATGGGCAGACGGACGGGACAGACGTTTGACTTGTGAGTACATACTATCATACGGGTACGGGGTGTAAGCTTTGATAGGATATCCCGAATCACCCATTCGGTACTACCCATAGCATCGAACACATCATAGTCACAGCCCGTGGTTATAACAGGTCTAAGCACCGAGTTGTGCTCCATATTGGAGATGATGATGTGGTCTCCCGTTCTGGCAATACCCTTTATCGCCATATTGAGGGCATAGGTGGTGTTGAGGGTGAATACCACGTTTTCGGGCTCACATGAGAAGAGCTCTGCCACAAGGCATCGGCAGTCGTATACCGCCTTTCCTGCGGCAAGTGACATTGAATGTCCTCCTCTGCCGGGGTTGCCGCAGTAGTCGGTCATACACCGATTCACCTCACGGTATACGCTCTCGGGCTTGGGGTAGGTGGTGGCACCGTTGT
>JAFQHD010000097.1 GCA_017398145.1 Clostridia bacterium | reverse complement strand
CGGAAGGATATTGGCAAGTAACTTTCCCTCTTGAAAATATGAATTAAGATTTCACATTAAAACAAAGTATAAAACTCCTTTGTTGACAGATAATAACAGTGTTATCAAATCAACAAAGGAGTTTTTATATATGAAAGCAACAGGAATTGTGAGAAGAATAGACGATCTTGGCAGAGTAGTTATACATATTAAAAAGGCTTTTGACCGTTTGGTCAAAAGCCTTCCTTAATTTTGCATTTTGAATTCTGCATTCTACATTTCTTTCAAGTTTAGTTAAACTTGAAAGAGTAAATGCTCGCGTCGCTCATTTCGATCTCCATAACGACTTCCTTACCTGCGAGATCTGCAGGAGTTCCGTTTTCAAAGCCGACGATACGGTCTACCTTATCGCCCATAACCTCTCTTGAGTAGATCTCGGTGCTGTCATTTGCACGAAGCTTGAATTTCATATAACCGAGAGCCGAGGTCTCAAAGTTGATCTCAAGCTCCTTACCGTCATAAACGAAGGGCTTGGTCACAAGCATCTGAGGCTTGAGGGTAGCTGTTCTGGAAACAAAGCCGTCAAGTCTGAGAGAATATCTGTAGAGCTTGGTGGGCTCACCCTCGTGATCCTCCTTACAGAACATGGAGAGGTAGGGGTCGGTACCCTTGATCTCACCGGGAGTTTCGGTAAAGCCTACGCAGGGATAGCAGTCACCGTACTTCCAGTTGCTGTGGTGCTCGGGACCTGCGGTCATAAACGCTTCACCGTAGCGGAACCAGTTCTGACCGTCACGGCTTGACATAAAGATAGCGTCGTTCATAGACTTACCTCTATGTCTGTGGCGTCTCTCCTCAGCATTGGGGAGCTTTTCAAAGGAATCTATCCACTCGGGCCATGCAACGTATCTGGTGGGAGTTGCACAGAAGATGTGAGGAGCACGGTAGTAGGGAGCGATTGCGTTGGCATAAAGCTGATAATCGTACTCGTCGTTGTACTTGAAGGGAACGGGATAGCTCCAGTTCCAGAAATCGTCACTTACCATATAACGGATGTCACGAACTGCATCGTCAACGTCGGGATCCGGAGGATAGTAATCCTCGCCTACGTGGAAGCCGCGCACAAATGCAACGTACTTACCGATCTCGTTGTTATAGTAAACGGTGTTGAGAGAGTCAAAATAACAGCCCGAATCTTTGCCGGAAATAAGCAGGGACTTCTTCATCATCTCGTGGATGTTTTCGCCGGGATGGAAGGCAAAGTTGATGCCGTCACCTACATAGCCGAAGAGACCCGTACCCCATTCACCGTAAACCGCCTTGTAACGCTCGTTTTCGGGGCAGTTGGGGTTGGTGTCGTAGAATACGAACATATTGTCATAGTAATCGTAAAGATGGGAAATGATGTTGTTTGTAGGAGCGTTTATACGCTTACCGAAAACGGGAGTCTTATCGAGCACGGGGCGGGTCCAGTTAAGGCCGTCCTCACTCTCGATAACACAGATACGGCGCATGGTAGCATCCGCTCCGTCTGGCTTGATATCCTGATGCATGGACTTATAGTACATGTATCTCTTACCCTCGGGGGTGATTACGATGTTGTGATAAGCGGCACCCTGAGTTTCCCACTGTGCATCGTGAACAAAAGCTACATCGCGCTTAACGGGCTTATGGACTACTGCAGCAGCGGTAGTCTTTTCTTCGTCGATAAGAAAGTTATCAACAAATAACTCTCTTCTGTTACCTATATTGATCATTTTTTTCTCCTATTTTAATGTTCCGTTCTTGAACATTTCTATTGTTTTTTCTGCATTTTCCATAGACAGGTTGCTTGCAACAGCACCTATCTCACGGATACAGATGTTTGAAACGGCAGAGCCGAGCAGTGCTGCATCGTATAAGCTCTTGCCCATAACGATTCCTGTTAAGAAACCGCCGAGGAAGGCGTCTCCCGCACCCGTGGTATCAACCACCTTTTCGCACTCAAAGGCGGGCATATAGAAGTCCTCTATAAATATTCCGTCTTTACCAAGCTTTACTCCTGCGGTCTTAACGCCCTTGTCGTGGAGGAATTTTACTATCTCCTCCGGCTTGTCGGTACCGCAAAGCTCCTTTGCCTCGTAGAGGCTGGGAACGAAAATGTCGGTATAGGGCAGAGCCTTTTCTAATTTCGGCATCCAGACTCCGTCCTTGGGCCAGGTGGTGTCCATAGCTGTCATACAGCCCTGTTCTTTAGCTCTCTTAAAGAGATCAAAGAGAGGCTCACCCTCCATTCCGCGAAGGCTCATCATACTGCCGATATAAAGAAGCTTGGTATCACGAAGTAACTCGTCCGAGATACCCTTGCCGTCAAACTCGTTATTTGCCTTACCGTAGTAAACAAAGTTACGCTTGCCGTCGTCGCCGCAGAGGACAACGCTGACAGAGCTCATATTTTCCTTGGAGGTTACAACACCCGAGGTGTCTACTCCTGCCTTCTGCGCTTCTTCCTTTAAGAAGCGGCCGGGCATATCGTCACCTACGACACCGCCCATACAAACGCTTACGCCTAACTTTGCCGCATCGAGCGCTACGTTGAGAGCATCGCCGCCTGTCTTATAGTTGACCGAGTCAAGGTGGAGTGTATCTACACTGAATACACTTTCGTCCACAGGACCGACAAGTATGTCGTATACCATCAGTCCTGCGGAAAGTATGTCAAATTTGCGTTCTTTCATTCCGGTTTATAAACGCTCCATTTCGTGTGATTTGTACGCACTGTGCTTGGTGCGTTATTGCCCGCGGGGGCTCCCCGCTTAGTCGTCAAGTCTGAAGAACTTTCTGTCTACGTCGAGAGTTTCACGAACGATACCGATAGCGGTGTCGTAGTCGAACTGACCCATCTCGATCTTCTGAGCAACAACTTCAGCGTACTGAACGGTGATCATCTTAGCCTTAGCATAGCACCAGTCCATACAGTAAGCATCGGTAAAGAAGCCGACGATATTGTTGGAGGGAAGCATATCCATTCTTTCAGAAATGATGCGGCGGATGTGGGTGGGGAAGAAGTTGTGCCACCAGAAGCCGTCAAGCTTAAGGTTGGGAAGCTCACGGCAGAGGGTACACCAAGCCTGGTCAGCGTGGAGGGATGCAACGTGGATCTCAAACTTAAGATCGCTGTACTTGTGGATGATCTTAGCAAGCTCAAAGATGGTCTCGGGTCTCATATAAGAGCCTGTCTCGTGAGGCAGAGGCTCTGCGCCCAGAGAATACTGAATGATAATTTCCTTACCTGTGGTTCTCTTGATCTCCTGAACCTTGTCAAGGAACATTGTATTTATGTAGTTAGCGTAAACGTCGCGCTCCCAGGTGCCTGCGTTTTCACGGTTAGCAAGAGCCTTTACCATATCCTCCTCGGTTACGTCGTGGTAATTAAGAGTGGTAGAGAAGTGGGATGCGTTGGAGAATACCTTATCGTAGTCGATACGGTCAACGTAGTGCTGAACAGCAGCCTTAACGTCGTCTACTGTCTTGATCTTCTTTTCGTAATTGCAGTCTACTGCGGGATCGATACCGATAGGAAGGGGAGGACCGGGGATCTCCTCGTTCCAAGCGTGCTCAAGCTCAAGAAGTGCAGCGTCGTTTATGCCCCACTGATCGCGGCAGAAGAACGCCCACTCAAGGGAGTACATAAGCATATCGTCGTGCTTGTGACCCTTAGCTCTCCAGAGCTCTGTGGAGGACTTTTCGATCTTAGCCATCTTAGCGATTTCCTTAGCACGCTCAGCGCCGCAGCCCTTAGACTTAATGAGCTCGTGACACTCTCTCCAGTTATCCTCGTTGAGTTCTTCGGTCCAGCCGTAGAGGTCCTCAAGGATTATACGAACGCCCCAGTAGCAGCTGGTACCGCGGATGTGCTTAACGTAGGGGATAGCGCGCTCAAGGCGGTAGAGCGCCTCTTCCTCTGTAGGCTCCTCGCTGAGTCTGTCGCCGTCGGGACAGCCTGCTGCATAGAGGTCGGAAATTACCATGTGATACAGAAGAATGTCGTGAAGACCTCTTGCTGCAAGGTGGTCAGCGTCAAGATGTGTATGAAGGTCAACTAAGGGCATATCCCAAATGTCGTCATACAGCTTTTTTACAAGTTCTCTGTTTGCCATTTTTATATCTCCTTTATTGATGGGGTATTTTCCTGAAACATACTCGAAGGCTGAGCGACGGATATTTTTGGGTCATACGGCGCCTTGCAAACTTGAAATAGGTTTCCAACGATTCCTGCGTTTGCTATGCTTGTCTGACACAAAACTCTCTCGTCGTCATCTCTTCGATTAGTTTCCGTCAATACCCAATAGCATTATAATTCACGGTAATTATATCAAAGTGAAGTAATAATGTCAATGAAATAAGGTAAATTTCAGCAGATTAATATAGGATTACTTGTGTATCTGTAATTTATAAACAAAAGGCTTTGCTCGGCGAGAGCAAAGACCTTTTAAAATTCGTTTATATTAGCCTTAATGTAAGATACGATGTAATCCTTAAGAGGAGTTAATTTCATATAAGCCCTGTCAAAAGAATCAAAATCATATCGTTGTGTTTGTGCCTGAAATTCTAAGACATTGGAAATCTCGAAGGATTCAAGGTTATTGAGATCGATTTGATTGACCTTAGCAAATTCCGAAAACAGTACTCGCTGATCCTCCGCACCTACGGTCTTAAGACATTCATCGACATAGGGTGCCAGCTCACGGGAGGAGTTGACAAAAAACTGACAGAGACCACCGTTCTGGATCTCCATATCAAACATGTTTAATATATAAACAGTACGCTGTACATCGGATATCTGTGATAACGCAGTAGCTTCGTCATCATAGGTTTCAACAAGGTTGATGTTTTGCAAATAAACCGTTTCGTATAAGCGTCCGTCAGATAGCTTCAACAGGTCCTCGCCATGTACGTTTTTATTTGGAATAAATCCGCAGGCAGTCAATATAAATATTGAAATGGCAACTATGGCAATTACTATCAAAATTTTGTTCAATTCGTTCAGCTCCTTTTGCAATTCAGAGTAATATCAGTATAACAAAAAAGAGCTGTATAGTCAATAGATTTGCGGTTATAACCTGAAAAACCTATAATTTTCGACTATTTTTGCGGTTTTATTCGTTGACGTAATAATATAATTATATTTGCCAAAAAGACTTGCTTTTTGCAGGTCTTTTTTGTATAATAAATGTGACTATACATTCCCGTTAGGAGAAAGAATTATGGAAATGACCAAAAGAACAATGAAGCTCCTGGGAGCTGACATATCCGAGTACGTTATCGTCAGCGCACCCGAGTCTCTTCCCTCTGAGAAGACAGGAGCAAAGGAGCTTGCAAAATATATTGAGCTCACCACCGGTGTAAAGCTTGATATCGTTGACGGCAGCGTAAAGGCTGAGCGCGAGATCATCGTAGGTAAGAGCGACCGTGAGGTTAACGGTCTTGCATTCGACCGTGCTCCCCTTGAAGAGGACGGCTACGTTATCCGCACCGAGGGTACCAAGCTTCTTATCGCAGGCGGCAGCCGCAGAGGCGGTATGTACGGTGTTTACGAGTTTATCGAGAGATATATGGGCTGGAGATTCTTCACCAATGATCTTGAGGTATGTAAGGCTCCCGAGGCTATTGAGATCGGCGAGATCAATGAAAGCTATACCCCCGTTCTTGAGTACCGTGAGCTTGACTGGAAGTGCGCAAGACCCAAGGAGTGGGCGGTTAAAGCACATATCAACGGTAACTACCGTGACTTCGGTGAGGAATACGGCGGAGAGCTGCGCTGGGGCGGTGCTATCCACTCTATGAGCCACTATTTTGAGGATACACATGACAAGCAGCCCTGCCTGTCCGATCCCGAAAATATCGCCCTTGTTATCAAGAAGATCGAAGAGGAGCTGGAAAAGAAGCCTTGGATCGAGCTCTTTGAGATCTCCCAGAACGACAACCAGAACGACTGTAAGTGTGAGAGATGCCGTAAGATCAACGAGGAGGAGGGCTCCAGAGCAGGTACGACTATCCGCTTTATGAATGCGCTTTCCGACGGACTTCGTGAGAAGTTCCCCAACCTCAAGCTTCAGACATTTGCTTACCAGTATACCCGTAAGCCTCCCAAGACCAAGTGCCGTGATAACATCGTTATCAAGCTCTGTCCTATGGAGATGTGTCCCAACCACGCTTTCAACGACGAGTCCTGCTGGCAGAACTCCGACTTCAAGCGTGACCTTGAAGGATGGAACGAAAAGGCAAGTAAGATCTACGTTTGGGACTACTCCGTAAACTATTCCTGGTTCCACTGTCCCTTCCCCAACCTTGATATTATGCCCAAGAATATGAGATGGTTTGCCGAGAACAACGTAAAGGGCTACTATCCCGAGGCTAACTACATATCCAATCACTGTGAATTTGCAGAGCTTCGCTCCTACCTCCACGCAAAGCTGATGTGGAATCCCTATATGCCCGAGGAAGAGTATTATGCTCATATGCACGAGTTTATGGAAGCGTACTACGGTCCCGGCTGGAAGAACATCCTTAACTGGATCAACTTCATAAACGAAGCAGCAAAGAAGAATCACTGCGACCTCTTCTCTGATCCCTTCGAGGTTATCAAGTTCGAGGACTATCAGGCAAGATACGAGGATTGCAAAAAGTGGTGGGAGGATGCCGAGAATATGGCTAAGGAAACAGGCGACAAGGATATCCTCGAGCATGTTCACCGTTCCTCCATCCAGTGGAGATTCGTTAAGCTCTGTCTCGAGTACGAGGATCGCTTTGTAAGAGGCGACAGAGATACCCAGCTCTGGTATGTTGTTGAGAACCAGAATTTCTACAACGACACCGTAAGATACGACAGCTGCTGGAAGGAAGGCTATGCTTGGCCTCCCAAGCTGAACTTCCGCCGTCCCCCCATCGAGTGGGCGCACCATCATTTCTACGGCACAGGAGTAGAGTTTGACTGGATCTTCACAGAGGCGGCTGACAGAAGACTTATAACCAGAAAGTGGGAGCTCTAATAATCCGTAATGCGTAATTAAATGATGAAAATAGTGTCCTCGGACACTATTTTCTTCCATAATAAAAAAGGAGAAAAAAGATGAAGAGATTTATTTCCTTACTTCTTGTGGTATTGACACTTTTAGCGGCGGTTCCTATGGCAGTTTCCGCTGATGAAGCTGCTCCCATCATCCCCGAAACAGGCATGCCCTTTAAGGACGTAAAAGAGAACCATTGGTTCTACAATGCGGTAAAGTATACCTACGATAAGGGTATTTTTGCGGCAAACAACTCGGCAGGCGACCTTTTCGGTCCCAATGTAACAATGACCAGAGGTATGTTTGTAACAGTTCTGTTCAGACTTTCCGGTGCTGATCAGAGCACCTACACAGGTGAAACTGTATTTACCGACGTGCCTGTAAACCAGTGGTATGCCATGGGCGTACAGTGGGCAAACGAAAAGGGTTACGTTGCAGGTATGACTGCTACTACTTTTGCTCCCAACGGCAAGATCACACGTTCCCAGATGGCTCGTATCCTTGCACTTTATGCGGCAGGTGAGGACAGCTACGATCTTACCGACGTAAGAGAAACAGCTTTTAACAAGTTTGCAGATGTAGATAAGGTGCAGGATTGGGCAAAGGAGGGTATTACCTGGATGTCCACCACCGGACTTATCAACGGTATGGGTACCGAGAAGGGTGCTCCCATCCTTAATCCCAACGGCAATGCTACCCGAGCTCAGGCGGCTCAGATCCTTATGAGCTATATGGAGCTTCGCTATAACGCTGAGACTCCCGTAGGTGATATTATGATCGGTGACACCTCTATCTCCGAGTACACCATCGTATACGGTACCACCGCTGCAAAGAGCGGCAGCAGCGCACAGACCTGTGCAAACGAGCTTCATTCTTATATTAATAAAGTAACAGGCTTCTCTCTTCCCGTTTACAAGGATACCGACCGTGAGATCGGTGAAAAGGAGATCCTTGTCGGTAAGACCAACCGTGAGGGTGTTGTAGTCAACATCGACCGTTCCGGCTTTGATCCCGACACACTGCTTATGGAGGTTCAGAACGGATATCTTATCCTTGCTTCCGACGAGCTTTATTCTGCAACACAGTATGCAGTATATGAGTTCCTTGAGGAATATGCAGGCGTAAGCTTTATGGGTGTTATCGAGACCTTTACACCCAAGAACTGCTACAACGTTCCCGCAGATCTCTATCATACAGAAACAACCGGTATGCGTTACCGTGATTATATTTTTGGTAAGGGAGATCTTCCTCAGGTCGGAAAGAAGCTCAGAGACAACGGCGGATACTTCTCTCAGGCTAACTTCTATCACTCTCTGCCTGCACTCTGTCAGCCTCCGTCAGATTTCAAGCCTAACTGGGGTTATTATGCTGATTGGCATATGGAAAAAGACGGTTGTCTTACAGATCCCGCGATCCAGCAGAATATTATTACAAACGTAAAGACCCAGCTTGCAGCAAGTCCTCACAACAGATTTGTATGGGTTGCAATGTCCGACCAGGTTTATTACTGCAGATGTACTACCTGTGGAGATTTTTACCGTGAGCACGGCAGAACATCTACATACTTCAATATTCTTGACGTTGTAGGTGAGGCTATCGCTGAGGAATATCCCGGATACTACGTTGTAGGTCTTGCATATAAGTATACCTGGAATCTCCCCAAGAACTTTAACAAAGAAGATATCAGCGACAACGTTATAGTATGCGCTTGTACCGATACCGCCTGCGGTAACCACGACCATACCCAGACCGACGTATGTACAAACAAGAGCAATAGCGCAGCTAAATATTCCGAGATACTTGATGCTTGGGGTGAGTTCTCTCCCAACGTATGGGTATGGGACTATACCAGCGATACAACCTATGCAGATGCTCCTTTCCCGACAATTCATCAGATGTACAGAAAGTATCACGACTTCCATAAGAGAGGCGTTTCGGGTATAATCGTTTTAGGCGATAACATCAACAGCGCGCCCTTTACCGAGCTTAAGGTTTATCTTACCTCCAAGCTGGTTTGGGAGACAGATATGACCGAAGCAGAGTACTGGAATTACGTTGATACCTTCCTTTACGAGTTCTACGGCGACGGCTGGAGCTACATCCGTGAGTATATCGAAAAAACCTATGAGCTCCAGAGCGAGAACGAATGGCATATCTGGTCCAACTGTAACTGGGATGATGTGATTACCGAGGAACAGTACAGAGAAAACTTTGATTATCTTATGGGACTCTTTGACAAGGCTCTTGAGCTTGCTTCTACCGACGAGCAGAAGCTCCGTGTACGCAGAAGTGCAACCCAGATGAAGTATATCGAGGTTTGTCTTGCCTACGAGGATTACAGAGCCTCCGGTGATCAGGCTGACCTTGACAAGTACAACGAAACGGCAGAGGCTTACTTCGCTTACCTCGGAACCCTCGAGAGCGACAACTACAGAGCTCCCGGTAACTGGGATGCAGGTCTTGACCCCAAGAAGTGGCACAACGACACAAAGTAGCAGGACTAAGTCCTGCACCGTATAAACGGGTGAAGTACGGTTAAACCCGTTTACTGTCACACGACGGTGAAGTTTTTTAATTCTATATATACAAAAGCTCCCAAAAGGGAGCTTTTGTTATGTGATTATTCGGTTCTGCCTGTAATCTCTGCCACGTAGGAATCGTAGTTTGTTTGCTTGTCATAGAACTGACCGGGGGTTACGTCGATGATGCGGTTTGCAATAGTCTCGGTGAACTGATGGTCGTGAGAGCAGAAGAGGATTGTTTCGGTAAACTCGGTAAGTCCCTTGTTGAGAGCCTGAATAGACTCAAGGTCGAGGTGGTCGGTGGGCTCGTCAAGGATAAGCACGTTTGCCGCTTCAAGCATCATTTTACAGAGCATACATCTTACTCTCTCACCACCCGAAAGCACCTTTGCGCTCTTGGCTGCCTCGTCGCCGGAGAAGAGAAGTCTGCCCAGCCAACCGCGTACGTCTGCCTCGTATACCAGGTCGCTGTAGTTTCTTACCCAGTCGATGAGAGAATCCTCACAGCCGTCAAAATACTTTGAGTTATCTGTGGGGAAATAGGACTGGGAGGTGGTAACGCCCCACTTGATCTCGCCCTCGTCAGGCTCCATCTCGCCTGCAAGGATAGAGAAGAGTGTCGTTCTTGCAACAGGGTCGGAGCCGACAAATGCAACCTTATCATCGGGACGGATGATGAAGCTTACGTTGTCAAGAACCTTGCGGTCACCGATGGTCTTGGAGAGATTTGTAACCGTAAGAACCTCGTTACCGATCTCACGGGTAGGCTTGAATGCAATGTAGGGGAATCTTCTGGAAGAAACCTCTTCAGCCTCAAGGGAAATATTATCAAGCAGCTTCTTACGGCTGGTAGCCTGCTTGTGCTTAGAAGCGTTAGCGCTGAATCGGGAAATAAATTCCTGCAGCTCCTTGATCTTCTGCTCAGCCTTCTTGTTCTGCTCCTTGATCTGACGCTGTCTGATCTGGGTATATTCGAACCAGAAGTCGTAGTTACCTACAACTGTGGTGATCTTACCGAAGTCAACGTCAACGATGTGTGTACAGATCTTATTTAAGAAATGACGGTCGTGGGATACGACGATGACCGTGTTGGGGAAGTCTATAAGGAAGTCCTCAAGCCAAGCGATGGTCTCAAGGTCGAGGTGGTTTGTAGGCTCGTCCATAAGAAGGATGTCGGGGTTGCCGAAAAGTGCCTGTGCAAGAAGCACCTTTACCTTGATGTCGGCAGGACACTCTGACATCAGCATATAGTGATACTCGCTTGTGATACCGAGGGAGTTGAGAAGGATCTCGGCGTCAGACTCTGCGGTCCAGCCGTCAAGCTCGGCAAATCTTTCCTCAAGGTCACAGAGGATCATACCCTCCTCCTCGGTCATCTCTTCCTTGGAATAATAATATTCCTTCTTATCCATAATGTCGCAGAGCTCGGTGTTACCCAGTATTACGGTCTTAAGGACGGTATGCTCGTCGAACATAAAGTGGTCCTGCTTAAGCACAGACATACGCTCCTTGGGATCGCGGTAAACCTCACCTGAGGTAGACTCGATCTCGCCGGAGAGGATCTTTAAGAGGGTGGACTTACCTGCACCGTTTGCACCGATGATACCGTAGCAGTTGCCGGGGGTAAATGAAAGGTTAGCATTTTTGAACAGAGTTCTGCCACCGTATTGAAGTGAAAGATCATTTGTAGATATCATATATATTTCCTTTCAAATGAATAATGAATGATGAATAATGAATAGTGAATAAAGATGGTTGAAAACCGCCTTTGCGGTTTTCTTCCTTAATTTTGCATTTTGCATTTTTAATTTTGCATTTATCTGAAGATCTGCATTCTTTCGTTATATATTTCTTTTCTTATAATTCTATGATCCGTGCAGCCTGTAAGAGCCATAACCTGCTCGGGGTTAAGGTAGTTAAGCTGGTCGGCACGACCAAAGATCATAATTTTTCCGTCTTTTATCTCGATAGATTTGATACGCTCTTTAAGATCTATTTCAATCTCGCCCTTTTTAGAGTGCTTCTTTACCATAACCTTTTCGGCATCAAGCACGCTTAAGTCATAGGGCTCGTAGGGAGTCACCTCGTATAGAGCGTAGGCTATATCCTGAAACTTCATCTTGGGAGAGTATACCTCTGTTACCGCCATATCCGAGGTAAGAGCCGCACCCAGACGGGTCTTTATCTCCTCGTGGGACATAGGTTCGGTTATCTTGATGTCAAGATACTCGCATACGCTCTCTGTGCCTATAGACAGAGGCAGAGAGAATATCATCTTGGGATGGGGGTTGAAGCCCTCGGTATACCATACGGGAATACCCGCACGGGTAAGGGCTGTTTTCATCGTGCGTGTAACATCAAGGTGAGAAATGAACTTAAGGACGTTCATCTTTTCAAATTTGATTCGTACAGGTTTAGGCAAAACAATATTGCGTGAGGTTTGTTCGCACATATCTTCGTGCGAGTTTGGGTGCAGCACTTGCTGCGTTATATTTTGGGACAGCATGAATTTTCACCTCCCAGCTTATTGGCACCGCAGCCTGAGCATTTTTCTACACAGTTGGGTGTAGGTCTTTCTTCGTATGCCGCCTTCTTTTCGCGCAGGAGGAAGGACTTTGTAACACCGATATCGATGATATCCCAGGGCAGAACCTCGTCGTCACCGAAACGGCGGTTGGCATAGAAGGAGGGGTCAATATCAACAGATGCGAATACCTCCATCCACTTTTCGTAGTTGAAGTACTCATCCCAGGAGTCAAACATCATACCCTGCTTGTGAGCTTCGAGTATTGCCTTGGACAGGCGTCTGTCACCACGGGCAAACACGGCTTCAAGGCGGGATACCTTTGCCTCGTGCCAGTTGTACTTTATCTTACGGTTGGTGATGCAACTGCCGAGATACTGCTGCTTTTCAAGCAGGGTCTCAAGGTCTGCCTGAGGCTCCCACTGAAAAGCGGTAAAGGGTTTGGGAATAAAGGAAGCCACGCTTATGGTTACCTGAGGGGGCTTTGAGCCCTTCTTGCGGTCGGGGTTTTGATAGTAGGCGTCAAGTACATGCTCTGCCATTGTTGCAATACCCTCAAGGTCCTCGTTTGTTTCGGTGGGCAGACCCAGCATAAAGTAGAGCTTGACAAGACTCTTGCCGCCGCCAAAGGCTATCGTTGCGGCGTTCATGAGATCCTCTTCACAAACACCCTTGTTTATAACATCTCTTAGACGCCGTGTACCTGCCTCGGGAGCAAAGGTAAGACCTGAACTGCGAACCGAAGAAATACGGTCCATAAGCTCTTTTGAAAATGAATCTATACGAAGCGAAGGCAGGGACATACTTACCTTCTTGTCCTCTGTCCAGCAGAGCAACGTATCACACAGCTCTTCAAGATAGGGATAGTCGGAGATAGAAAGAGAGGTCAAGGACATCTCGTCATAGCCGCAATTTTCATACAGGGTCTTTGCCTGCTGATTCAATACCTCAACGCTCTTACGGCGTACGGGTCTGAACAGATTTCCCGCC
Organism: Clostridia bacterium; assembly: GCA_017398145.1. Lineage (GTDB taxonomy): Bacteria > Bacillota > Clostridia > Oscillospirales > CAG-272 > RGIG7300. The sequence continues at coordinate 9,201 of JAFQHD010000097.1, read as the reverse complement.
TGACAGAAGCGGCAACCCCTGTAACAGCCGCGGCAGACCTCAAGCATTATGCGGTCGTGTACCGTTTCGATATAGGGCATGACCACCTTTTCGGGGAAGAATGCCTTGTCCATATCCTCGATTATTCTCTTTTTTATCTTTGTGGGAATGTCGTCGTACTTGGGAGTATATTCGCTGATGCTGCCGTCCTCATTGTAGGTAACGGTATAGAGAGAGGGTACGTAAAATCCCTCTAACTTTGCTGCTTCATGCAGGAACGCCTCACGGGTATAAGTTCCTGCATCCTTCATTTCGATATAGAGCCTCGTTACCTCGGGCAGAGCTTCTTCACCTTCACCGATAGAGAAGACGTCAAAGAAGTCGGCTACAGGCTCGGCATTGTAGGCACAGGGGCCGCCGCCGATTATGATGGGACAGCTTTCATCTCGGTCAGCTGACATAAGGGGAATGCCCGCAAGATCAAGCATGGTAAGTACGTTGGTATAGCAGAGCTCGTACTGGAGAGTAAACGCCACGAAATCAAAATTATCAAGGGGATCACCGCTCTCAAGTGCATAGAGAGGAATATTGTTTTCTTTCATTTCCTTCTGCATATCCTCCCAAGGAGTGTAGCAGCGCTCACACCAGATATCGGGATAGGAATTGAGAGAGCCGTAGAGTATACGCATACCGAGGTTACTCATGCCTATCTCATAGGTGTCGGGGAAGCAGAACGCCCACCTTGCCTTGATATCCTTTTTGTCCTTTAATATCTGTCCGTATTCCCCGCCGATATATCTGCCGGGCTTTGAAACTTTTTTTAGTATTTTGTATGAAATCATAATAATCCTTTCGGAATGAATTGCAACTGTGTTGCATGAATTGATGCTACGCATCATGAATTGACACCGTTGGTGTCATGAATTGCACATGAGTGTGCATTAAGGTAACTTTTCGGCGAGCCGAAAAGTAATTTCAATTAAATTGATTTTTTCCAAAGCAAAAATCTTCCTTAATGTATCCTAAGGATACAATTCATGACCGTAGGTCAATTCATATCGCAGATAATTCATGACACCAACGGTGTCAATTCATCAATTAAATAGAGCGCACGCACAGTGCGCCCTATTTTATTTCTTTATATTTATAAGCGAAATGCCGAATATCGGTATCATCCAGAAGAGCTGGTACAGCGCCGCATACGCGCCTGCAAAGTCAAAGGTGGAAACACCCTTGAACATAATGAATACCGTAATACCAAATGCGAGAAGTATAGAGAGAAGCTTTATAACTATCGAGCCTCTCATTACCGAGTTTACTCTGTCGCAGAGGGCGAGGGTCTTTAAAAGGGATTTGGGGCTCTTCTTTGACACGATACCGCTGTCTCCTCTTTCCTCGGTTGCGGTCTTTTCGGAAAGGAATCTGCACTTGAGCACCTTGACCGCGTACTTTGACATATTGATGTGCTTGCCTAAAAGCGCATCGTCGATGTTGGGGTCAAAGGACTTGATGCCTATACACATACCAGCGCGGTAGAGCTGCTTTGAAATGGTGATGAAGTCGGGGTCGATGCCGTAGCTGATATAAAGCTTTGCCGCAACCTCGTCGTTACACACAAGATATGCTATACAAGCTTCACCTGTGAACTCGATGCGTTCGTCATTAAGCTCGGTGACAGGCTCAAAGTTGTTTCTGTGCAGATAAGAAGCCTTACCGTAGAAGATATGCTTGCCTGAGATAACTGCCTCGATACCGTCCTCGGCTATATCGACTATCTCCACGTCGTCAGAGCACTCGAAATCCTTGGTTGCAATATTGAAAACGTCGCAGAGGGGACCGCCTAATACCTTAAACAGGCTGGCGACGTTGTAGATCACCTTGTCGATACGGTTGTTTCCATATATCTTGATGGAGGTCACCTTGGTCTTCTGAGAGGGGAAAACATCCTTATCGTCGAAGGATACTGCGCCTGCGTTGGAATATTCCTCAAGGCTTTCTTCGCCTACGATGGCAGAGCCCATTTCAAAGGCGACCTTGGACGCACGGTAGAGGGGGTAGGAATAGGTGATAAATGCGGTAGCGGGAGCTGCCAGCATCATAACTAAATATCCGCAACGGATACCTGCAAACCAATCGTTACGGAAAAGTCCCACGAATACTACGAAGAACGCCGCAAGACAGAGACAGATGGGAAGAAGCGCAGAAAGGATAGCTTTGTTCTTAGAGTAGGTGCGGGTGCGCTTAAAGAAGTTGTCTACAAAGCTTGTCTTGGTAACTCTGAATACGGAGCTGTCCTCGTCGATATATTCGTCAAACGCCTCGTGCTCCATTACGGTGTCGGCATCTGACATACGGGCAACCGTGTATTTGACGCGCTTGGAGGAAACGATATTGAAGGAGAATATGTCTCTCTTGAGAGTGTACATTCTCGAAACAAGAGAGAGAAGGATACAAAGAACGGTGGGCGTGTTGCAGAGCAGCATAGGTGAGCCGTCATATACAAAGCATGCACCGATATGATAAGCTATCGCCACCAGCACGGTAACGGAAAGCACGCTGTCTGCGGTAGGCTTGCCGGTGAACAGTCCCTTGAAGCCGTCGAGAATGGGACGGATAACGAGAGCACAGGACAGAGTAAGGAGCTGAAGTGACGCCATTATATGTATAACAGGGAACACCTGAGGGTCAAGAAGCATGGGATAGCTGCCGCCCAGAGCCGAAAGGTTCTCAAACAGGAAAACCACAGCCAAAGCACCTATAGCCGCAAAGATCTTTATAAGCAGATTTCTGTGCTGTTTCTTGTAGATATTGAATACGTCCTTGATCTGTGAAGCATGGGTGTATTCCATGTTTTCATCGATCTCATCGGGAATATTGTCCTCGCGCTTGATCTGGGCAAAGTTTTCAGCGTCCTTTCGGACTGCCTCCTCGATGACCTGCGCAGTCTCGTCGCCTAACTTTTCTTCTAATTCCTCCTGCATACCGAAGGCGATCATCAGATTGATATCGGTCTCGTCAAGGACCTCGTCGTCATCGGTCATATGGGGGATCTCCATCTCCTGCAGGACCTTCTGTGTCTCGGTGACAGGCTCGGCGGGAGCGGATTTTTCGATCTCGCTCTCGATTGAGCTTACATACTCCTCAGCCTCACTTATATGGAGCGCAAGCTCGGGGTCCTCTGTCTCGCGGCGGGTACGTAGTACCTCCTGATACTCTGCATCACTTAAATATTTCTTCATCAGAGCATCGATATCTACCTCGGAGCTCTCCTCGGCTACGGCATCAAACTCGGAGGTCACCTCTACCTCATCCTCTACCTTGGGCTCCACACGATTAAACTCCTGTGTGGTCTCGGTCTCGGGCTTTTCTTCGCTCTCTACCGCAGGGATCTCGCGGGTGTCGGAGGACTTGGGCTCTTCGGTAACAGGCTCCTCTGCCTCGGGCTCCTCGGGAGCGATCTCATCTGCCGCTTCTGCTTCAATGGCAGCGTTTCTGCGCGCCATAAAACGCTCCTGAGCAGACATCTGATTCACCTCGGGGATAGTGGGGATATCGATCTCTGCAGTCATACCTGTTTCATCAAGCTCGATGCTGGAACGCAGCTGTTCCAACAGCTCTTCGGGGGATATGTCGTTGTTATGATTCTTTTTACTCATAATAGCACCCTTATTTTGTGAATGCAAAATGCAAAATGCTTTCTGCGAATGCAGAATGCAGAGTGCAGAATGCAGAATTATGGATGATTTCCGTTTTACGGAAATCTGCAATAAATTAAATATGTTTTACTTATTTCTCTGTTTTGCTGCCTCGCAAAGTAATACTGCGCAGGCTGTGGATACGTTGAAGGAATTTACTTTTCCGTACATGGGGATGGATATTACGGCGTCGCATTTTTCCTTGACCAGACGGGAGATTCCCTGTCCCTCGCTGCCCATAACTATGGCTGCAGCGCAGTTAAGGTCTGTGTTATAGTATGCTTCACCGCCCATATCGGCAGCAAAGACCCATACGCCCTGTTCCTTTAGATCGTCTATGGTGCGGGCAATATTGGTCACCTTTGCTACAGGCATATGCTCTATGGCACCGGCACTGGATTTTGCAACAACACCAGTCAGTCCCACGCTTCTTCTCTTGGGGATGATAACTCCGTGGGCACCCGACCCTTCGGCACATCTGATGATGGCACCGAGGTTGTGAGGGTCGTTTATCTCGTCTGCAATGACGATAAGAGGCTTTTCGCCTTTAGCTCTCGCGTTTTCAAGGATGTCCTCGACACTTGAGTAGCTGTGGGCGCTGGCATATGCGCATATTCCCTGATGCGCAAGTCCGCCTGCGAGCTGGTCTAACTTCTCTTTTGATGCCTCGACCACAACTATTGAGTTTTTCTTAGCCAGAGCGATTATCTCTCCGATAGAGCCTGTGCGCTGTCCCTTGGCTACAAGGAGCTTGTCCACGTCTCTGCCGGAACGAAGCAACTCTCTTACGGCATTTCTGCCTACGATGATGTTGTTTTCCATTGCATTTTCCTTCATATATAAACACTTAAATTAATTATATCATACTTTTTGAATTTTGTATACATTATTTTTATAATTTTTTGTATATAGGAATAATAGCTTTTATATTATACAACTATATCATTATAGCTTACAAGTGTCACATTACCCCTCTTGTTTGCTTCGTCGATACATCCTTTTGTAAAGCCTGACTTTGCAAACAGGTATAGGTGCTTGTTATTATAGAAAAACAAGCTGCTGCGCTTCACAAGTGTTTCCAATACGCCGACATCCACCTTTTCGTTAGTCCACTTACATTCTGCAAAAAGGGCAGTATCCTTATCCTGTTCGCCCATAATATCGATCTCAGCCTGACACTTTTCGATGTGATCGTTGCCCCACCAACGACCGAGAGACGTAAATTCCACCGGACATTTCCCGATTAAAAGCTGTTTCCAGAGATACTGCTTGCAGATATCTTCGAAGACCTTACCCATATATTCGGATAGCTTCGGCTCTATGCGCTTGTATACCATATCCGCAGCTCCGCGGGCAATAACAGAATTATTGTCCAATACAAAACGGTACCAGAATCTGAACATATTATCTTCGATAGAATATACAGATTTACGTGAGACTTTTTCTCCATACGGTGTTTCTTTTTGAACAATACCAAGGCTTATAAGATTTTTTATATAGATCGAACAAACATTGGTATCCTCGCCCACCTTTCCGGATATCTCCGACATACGGGAAGCGCCGGAGGCGATAGCGGTAATAATGGCGGTATAAATAGCCGGCTCTCTGACTTCCTGCTTCAAGAGGTTGACGGGTTCCTCATATAAAAATGATATTGGATTTAAGAAAGTGTTTTTAATGTTATCTTCTACGCTTAATCTGTCATCCATCTGCAATAAATACTGGGGCGTACCACCAACGATACCGTAGATCAACGCCTTATCTTCTTCCGAAAGCCTTTTTAAATAATGACAGGTTTCCTCGAAATCAAATGGAAGTATCTTCATTTGCGCTGTTCTTCTGCCGTACAGGGGAGCTTTATATGCAAGAACGTGATCCTCCATATATGACATAGAAGAACCGCAAAGTATAAGCATAAGCTTAGAGGAATCCTTATATTTGTCTATTAACAGCTGTAAGGTGGAAGCAAGGCTTTTTGAGGAACGGGCGACGTAGGGGTACTCGTCGATGGCAAGGATAAGCCGTTCTTTTTCTGCGAGCTTGAACAGGTATTCCAATGCCGCCTGAAATGAGAGAAAGGATGTTTCTGTTTCGATTCCACTGCTGTATTCAATAATACTTTTGCTGAAATTTTCAAGATTTTGCTTTGCGTTACTTTCGACACCCATAAAATACACGGCTTTTTTATTGCCGATAAATTGATTTATCAGGGCGGTCTTACCTACACGGCGGCGGCCGTAGATCACCGCAAATTCAAACTTATCCGACGCATACAGATTTTCCAGAACGTTCAGTTCCCGTTCTCTTCCGATAAACATTTTATTACCTCCTTCTTTGTGTTGACTACAGTATACCATACTATAACATTTTAGTCAAGTACGATTTACTAAATCACACTTGACTAAAATCCATCTGCCGAAAATCAAGGAAGGCATTTCAGCCTTCCTTTTGTAGTTTATCTTCTTCTTTTTCTCTGAGATTTCTTAACGTAATAATCTCTGGGCTTTGGAATTGTGAGCTTCGGCTTCTGCTCAGCAAGACTCATTTCGATCTTGCGGGCGATAAGGTCTACCGACTCGATACGAACCTTGATACGGTCGCCTAACTTGTAGCTGTTCAATCCGCATACAAGGGAGTATGTTCCCTCATCGTACACATAGTAGCCGTCAAGTGCGGTTATGGGTATCATACCCTCGCAGGTGTTGTCTAACTCCGCAAACATACCGAAGTTTGTCACCGAGCTTACCACAGCCTCAAACTCCTCGCCGATATACTGCTCCATCCAGAGGCACTTGTACAGGTCCTCTATATCACGCTCGGCGGTGATGGCTTTAAGCTCGTTTTCGCTGGATTTAACTGCCGCCTTCTGTGCAAATGACGCCATATAGTTAGCGGAGCTGCCGCTTATATTACCCACTAATATATTTGAAATTATACGGTGGGTGGCAAGGTCGGGATAACGGCGGATAGGGCTGGTGAAGTGGCAGTATTTTTCGATACCCAGACCGAAGTGAGGGCTGGGAGCCTCCGAATATTTTGCTTTTGAGAGGGAACGAAGCAGGATATAAGAAACTATACCGCCAATGCCCTCCTCCTTTGCCTGACGGAGAATTTCCGCAAACATGGAGGGATGGAGCTTCTTTGCACCTAAAGCCGAAACATCAAGCCCCAGATTGTGGGCAAAGAGCCTGAACTTCTGTATCTTTTCACCCTGTGGCTCCTCGTGGATACGGTATACGCAGGGCATAGCCATGTCGTTGAGCCAGTTTGCTACAGCCTCGTTTGCCGCCAGCATAAACTGCTCTATGAGCTTTTCCGCATCTCCTCTTTCACGCTTGACTATACCAACCGGCATAGCGTTTTCATCAACAAGTATCCTTGCCTCGGTGGTCTCAAGCTCAAGGGCGCCTCTGCGGATACTCTTCTTTGCAAGGATCTTGTAGAGCTCGTACATCATGGGAAGAGTATCGCCCAGTACCGAATATTTTTCGAAAAATTCGGAGCTTTCTCCCTTTTCAAATACGTCGTTTACCTCGGTATATACTCCTCTGACCCTTGACTCTATAAGGGTCTTTTTTACATCGCAGCCGGTCAGGTTGCCATGCTTGTCAATATAGACAAAGGCGGAGAGGGCTCGTCTGGGTGCTCCTGCATTAAGGGAGCATATGCCGTTGGACAGAGCCTTGGGGAGCATGGGAACCACCCGGTCGGTAAAATACACGCTGGTTCCTCTTTCGTATGCTTCACGGTCTATGGCAGAGCCCTGACGGACGTAGTGGGAAACGTCTGCTATATGAACTCCAAGGATATATCCGTCGCCGTCCCGTTCCAAAGAAACGGCATCATCCAAGTCCTTTGCATCCGCACCGTCTATGGTAAAGATGACCTTGTCGCGGATATCCTCACGTCCGTCGGCTGTGTCGGGGATATCTTCCGCCTCAAGGTCAGCCTGACGAAGAACTTCCTTGTCAAAGAAGGTGCGTATACCGTTTTCGTGCAGTATTGCGGTATAGTTTGCTTCTCTTGAGTGAGCTTCACCGAAGTCACAGACTATCTCGCCTCGGGCTGCCACGCCCTTTTTGGGATATTTGATTATTTTTACCTCTACCTTGTTGCCGACCTTGGGATAAATACCTTCGGCAGGTGTACAAATAACGGTAAAGGTGTGCTTTTTGCTGTCAGGCTCTACGGTGTAGAGCTGTCTTCCCTTCTTGCCTCGGGTAGGCAGGCGCTTAAGCGTACCGATAACGCTTTCAAGGCTGTGGGAGAGTATCTTTATTACTTCGGCAACGTCGCTTTTTTCTTTGTCGTGCTCTATGGTGTGGCAGAGTACGCGGTCTCCCTCGATCGCATCAAGGATTCTGTCGGGCGGGATAAAGAAATCAGCTACTCCCTCCTTTTCGGGGGTGACAAATCCGAACTCTTTTTGGGATGAGCGGAATTTACCTATAAAATACTCACTTCCCTCAAGGGGCATGACCTTGCCTCGCTGGGTAATTATTAATCTTCCCTCATTTTCAAGCTCAGTGAGAGCATCGAAAAATTCATTGTAAAGCATCTCCCCGTCAAAAAGCAGAGAATATACGCCGTCAATAGGCGTAGGTCTGTAATCGGGGGAGGAAATAAGTTCTAAAATCTGTTCTTTCATTTAAGTTCCTTGTATTAATTCTTAATTCTCAATTACGGCTATGCCGTAAATAAAAATATCCGCCTTTAGTGTTCTCTAAAGGCGGTATAATTATCAGTTTAGCTTAGCCAACTACCTCGGAAGTCTCAACTGCGGGTGCATCCTCGTGATCGTGACCTGCATGATCGTCAGCAGCGTTGGGCTGGATAACGTAAACTACGATAACCAGAAGAACGAAGATAACTGCAACTACGGAAGTAACCTTGGAAAGCACCTTGTCGATGGTCTTACCCTTGGTCTTGCCGAAGAAGGTCTCTGCGCCGCCTGCGATGGAACCGCTGAGGTTGTGGCTCTTACCCGACTGCATAAGAACAGATACGATAAGAAATAATGCTGCAACTAAAAGAATTATACCGAATACGATATTCATGGTTGTTCCTCCAAATATACTGTTTTATATGAATAATTTTTTCCAAATAATCATAGGCAAAGGTTATTCTATCACACTATTATAAAAAAAGCAAGTGTTTTTTTGATATTTTTGAAATTTTTGAAAAAGACAGGGGTGGTACCCTACCGAATCGAGCGTTCCTATTTGATATAATTGAAATGTCAAGGCGGCCGCCAATGACAAAATTCAACATATGAAAGGAAAAAGCATGAATATCAAAGAAAATAAAGTTCTATTATATGAATTAAACGAGCTTAGCACAGAAAACTCCAAAACATACGCTATGAGTGACGGAACAAAACAGACCGTAACACAGGGGACGGTTAGCGTGAAAACCGATGGTTGAGCGAGAAAAAAGAGCAACCCAACAAAGCCCAAGAAACTTGGGCTTGAAAAAAGCCAAGTCTTAGGAATTAGTATTTCTCATAGCTATATCATTGTCATAGAAT
>JAFQHD010000009.1 GCA_017398145.1 Clostridia bacterium | reverse complement strand
GTCCCGCACTACGAGATGCAGGGCAACCACGACACCTCCATGGACACGCGCTTCTTCCGCGAGAAGCTGTGGTATACCGAAAAGAACGGCAAAAAGACCGCGTTTATCGCGTTTTTCGTGCGCTACGGCGGCTATCCGCTGGTGGATTACCGCGTCTCGAAGGACGGATACCTGAGCTACCGCTCCTACGGCGTCATTCCCGACGAGACGATCCGTTTCGTCGAAAGCAGCATCCTCGAGGCGAAGGGGGAAGGGGCGGCGCATATCATCCTCCTGTGCCATTTCGGCATCTCGCAGGAGGTCGGCGCGCCGGTGCTGCCCGAAAGCGGCCTCGGCGCCCTCGGGCTCGTAGCCCTCGGTGGGGATGGTTATTCCCGCCCGCTTTGCAAGAAATTCAAGGGCTCCCACATAATCAAGGTTTTCTACCTTCATAATGAAGGTAATAACGTCTCCGCCCGCTCCGCATCCGAAGCAGTAGAAATGATCGTCAAAAACGGTAAAGGACGGACTTTTTTCGGAATGAAACGGACATAATCCGTTATGGTTGCTTCCTGCCCGTTTAAGTGCAACATACGAGGAGATAACGTCCACGATATCGTTACGTCTTTTTATTTCTTCAATTATTTCTTTTGATATCAAAAACTTACCTCCTTTCTTAAAAATGCAAAATGCAGAATGCAAAATGCAAAATTGTGGAGATTTTTGTTGCATTATTGCAACAAAAATTCCATTTCATTATAAAACACTACTGATACTTATTGTTTGGTCAAACAAATATAACAAAAGCCAAAAGCAACAAACTACAAAATACAGCCAATCAAAAATAAGATGAAGGTTTTCGACTTAAAGGAGAAAACCCTCCATAATTCTGCATTCTGCATTTTGCATTCTGCATTGTGTCATCCTCCCCAGCTATCGGGAACGAAGATCTCGTTAAACTTTGCCACCGCATATCTGTCGGTCATACCCGAGATATAGTCGCATACCGCTCTGGGAATGCCCTCCCATTCTGCTGTGGGCAGATATTCTGTCGGAAGCTTGTCCGGACGGCGGCAGAAATAGTCGAACATCATATGGAGCATCTCCTCTGCCTTCCCCTCCTCGCCTTTAGCCTTTGGGTTCTTGTAAACAAGCTCAAAGAGAAGGTCGCGAAGCTCCATAGTCGCCTTATGTATATGAGGCTCCATCTCTACCATAGGCTTGCCGGAGCTTTCACGGATAATGCTTGTGACCATAGTATTGATGCGGTCGCTGTGAGTATAGCCAAGCACCGAAAGGATGCTGTCGGGGATATCCCGCTCATCTAATACTCCTGCACGGCAGGCATCGTCGATATCGTGGTTTATATAAGCTATTCTGTCGGAATACTGAACTACCCTTCCCTCAAGAGTGGAGGGCTTGCATTTCCATACGTGGTTAAGTATTCCGTCGCGGGTCTCGTGGGTCAGATTAAGCCTCTCCAGCTTGTCCGCAACTCTAAGGCTCTGTGCATTGTGGGAAAAATCCTTGTCATAGCAACGCGCAAGGACTCTCTCCCCTGCATGTCCGAAGGGAGTATGTCCAAGGTCGTGACCAAGACCGATAGCCTCGCAGAGATCCTCGTTGAGATTGAGGCTTCGTGCGATGGTACGGGCTATCTGCGTTACCTCCAAGGTATGGGTAAGACGGGTACGGTAGTGGTCTGCCTCGGGAGAGAGAAAGACCTGTGTCTTGTACATAAGTCGGCGAAACGCCTTACTATGGGTTATACGGTCGCGGTCACGCTGAAACTCTGTCCTGAGAGTACAGCTCTCAAGGGGCTCGGGTCTGCCCTTGCTGTCGGCAGAGTGCGCTGCATAGGGGGCAAGGGACGATCCCTCACGCTCCCGTAAAAGATCACTGATCGTCTTCATCCTCGGGCATACCTCCGTTCTTCAATACCTTAACTACCTCAAACTCCTCGGGCATAAAAATACCCTCCTCACCGAAATCGTCGGTAATGCGGAGCATTCCGTATTCTAAGTCACGGGTGGCAAAATAAGTTTTGTCCCGCGCAAATCTGACACTGTAATAATCGCCTGTGTATTTTACCTTTAAATAATCAAAATCGTTGTTGAATTCCATAGCATCTATAATATACGCAGAAAAATCAAAAAAACCTCTGAAAAAATCAAAAAAATTTTATAAATAATCAAATCTTCTGCCTTTTTTGGCAGGTTCGGTGCGTCCCTGTGTCATTTCCGAGACTCTCTGTGCATATTCGTCATATTTCGTCTCCTTAATAGCAAGGGAAAGCTTGACCGATTCGGCAAATTCTGTGTTGTCAACGATTATACCGAAGGAAGGAAAATCATACTGGAGCTTCTGGTAATCCGAATAGCTTACAGCCAACTCAAACTCGGTATACTGCTCGTATGTAACGATACGCGCCTCGTCTACGGCTAACTTTGCCGCCGCAGAGTATGCTCGTACAAGTCCGCCTGCACCGAGCAGTATTCCGCCGAAATAACGGGTAACGACTATGACCGCATCGGTAAAGCCGCTTTTGCGGATAACGTCAAGGACGGGGATACCCGCAGTTCCCTGAGGCTCGTTGTCGTCCGAATAACGCTGGATGTTGTTTTCCTTGGTCATATAGGCGTAGACGTTGTGGGTCGCCTGAGAATGCTCGGCTCTTATCTTATTAATGAAGGCAATGGCATCCGCTTCGGTGGTAACGTGGGCGGCGTGGCCTATAAAACGGGATTTTCGCTCTATAAGCTCGGCATGTGCCTCTCCCGCAAGGGTTGTATAGAGGACTGCCTCGGGATCATGTGCTGCATTATTCTTCTGCTTCTTCATCCTCGCTTCTCCTTTTAAGGTACTTCTGCATTCTTCCCTTGACCTCCTTATCAACGGTGGCACATACCACAACGTACTCGTCACCGTACTCCACGTCGTGGACGGTGGCGTACTTATACAGAGCGTTGACCTGACCCTGCTCGGACACGGGGATAACGAATATCTCCTTGGTCTTGCCGTTGTTACAGAGCTCTGACAGGGTCTCGAGCATTTCGTTTATACCCACGCCCGTCTTTGCACTGATATATGCAACCGAGGCTGTGGGAATACGGCTTGAAGCTCCCATAAAGCCGGGAGCTGCCGTATCGCATTTGTTATATACGTATAATATCGGCTTGTTTGCCGCGTCAAGATCAAAAAGAAGCTTCTGTGTCACCTCAAGCTGTTCGTCGCATCGGGGGTCAGAGGTATCCACCAGTATCATGATAACATCGGCGTACTTTACCTCATCAAGGGTGGAGCGGAAGGCTCTGATAAGATGGTGAGGCAGGTTACGGATAAAGCCTACCGTGTCGGTAAGCAGTATCTCGGTGTTGTCGGGGAGAGTGAACTTTCGGGTGGTGGGGTCAAGGGTCGCAAAAAGCTTGTCCTCCGCAAGTATGCCTGCACCTGTCAGATAGTTGAGAAGTGTGGATTTACCCGCGTTGGTATAGCCTGCGATGGCTACCTTGCATATGCCGGAGCGTTCTCTTGCCTTACGCTGGGTCATACGGTTGAAGTCCATCTCCTTGAGCTGAGCCTCTAAAGCCGTAATGCGGCGCATAAGGTGACGGCGGTCTGTCTCAAGCTTTGACTCACCCGGACCTCTGGTACCGATACCGCCTCCCAGACGGGAAAGCTCCGTACCCTTACCCATAAGTCGGGGTATGGTATAGCGAAGCTGTGCCAGCTCTACCTGCAGCTTACCCTCACCGCTCGTAGCGTGAAGGGCAAAGATATCAAGAATGAGCATGCTTCTGTCGATAACGCGCACCTCACCCTCTATCTCGTCCTCAAGATTCCTTATCTGGGAGGGAGAAAGCTCTGTGTCAAAGACCACCAGCTCTATTTCGTTTGCCTGACAGAGGTCGGAAAGCTCCTTGACCTTACCCTGTCCGATATAGGTACGGACGTCGGGAGTTGACTTATTCTGCAAAAGGCGAAAAACCGCTTCACCGCCTGCCGTTTCAACAAGGCGTTCAAGCTCGTCAAAGGATGCCTCTATTTCCGACTCGTCGTCATATCTTGTGTTTATGGCTACAAGAGCACATTTTGTTATCTTTTCTTCTTTGATTATTGATTCCATAACATCACCAATGTTAAATGCAGAGTGCAGAATGCAGAATGCAGAATTGAGGAGATTTTTGTTGCAGTAATGCAACAAAAATTCCATTAATTTATATATAAGAAAAATTAAACTTATTATAGTACAACAAATACAGTATTCAAAATACAAAAGCAGTAAATTATAGAATACAGCTAACAAAAATAGATGTAAGTTTTCGACCTTTAGGGAGAAAACTCTCCATAATTCTGAATTCTGCACTCTACATTCTGCATTCATTTTGTTTACCTCCGGTAAACAAAATGAGTGAGAGGCGCCTAAGCACTTCTCACCCTTTGTACATTTCTGTGATTACTTGTTTGCAGCCTCAAGACGCTTCTTGAACTTATCAAGACGTCCGCCTGCATCAACGAACTTCTGCTTGCCTGTGAAGAACGGATGGCACTTGGAGCAGATTTCAACACGCATATCGCCCTTGGTGGATCTGGTATTGATTACGTTGCCGCATGCACAAGTGATGGTGCATTCTTTATAATCCGGATGAATTCCCTGCTTCATTCCTATATCTCCTTTACAAAAAGTATTTTCACATAAGTGCTGATATTATATCACAAGGTTTTTTATTTTGCAATAGTTTTCGCAAAATTATTTTGTATTTTCTTTGTGAACAACCGAAAAAAGCGGGAATACAGTTTTTGCTCATTCTATATCCAACAGATAGAAGCTGCAGGACTCGTCATCATACTGTACCATAAAGCTCCACCGTCCTGCGCTGAGATCCTTGATTGCGATCTTGCCTTTGTCGTTTATTGCATCAGCCTTAAGATACTTTGAACCGGAAGCGTTCTTGATATTGTTGGCTGTGGTATACTTGCCCTTGGCGTATCTGATGATATAAAGACCGTCAAGATCACTGAAGACCACCTTGCCTACATCCTGCTTTACCGTGGGTACCTTCTTTACTACATTATAGTAATAGAAGTGCTTGTAGCCGTTGTTGAACTCAACGATAAGGGTTACTTCACCCTCTTCGCGGTACTGGATCATATACTCTTCTGCATTCTTGATATCGTTCTTATTGGAGAAGTTACGAACTCCTGCCGCCTTCTTGATATCTCCGACAGAGGTATAGTGACCGTATGCGGTACGGATGATCTTGACATTGGGGATATTGGTAACCGTTACCTGAAGTCCGTTCTCGATGAATACGGGAACGTCAACGGTAAGCGTGGTATGTACCACATCAAAGCTGCCGTCATTGTATCTGATAAGTACCGTATAGTCTCCGGGGTTGGTGACGGTATAGCTGAAATCGTGAGTTGCAAAGTAGTTTGCAAGCTTTACTGCAGATGCCTGATACTTGAAGGCCGTACTTGCCTTTATCTCGGCATAGCTGTTAAACGTACCCTCAGCTATCCAGAGATCCTTATAGTTTTCGCCGAAGTCCTTGACCGTGAGCTTAACACCGTGGGACTCAGCGTAAGGAGTAATGTCATTTACATCTGTATAGAGGAAGTACTGAGAACCGTCATTTGATCTTACCCAGAAGGTATATTCTCCCATCCAGGGCAGATCGTAGGTCATTACACCGTCAACGGTATACTTTGCTACCGTTGCGGCATCCATAGTAACGTTCTTCTCTGCCGCCTTGACCTCGGCACCCATGGTGTAATGTCCGATAGCAAATCTGATCTCCTTAATACCAACTATACCGTTAAGGGTTATGGTATAGTTATCTACACCTGCGATAATGGGAGCATCTGCCGAAAGCATAGGGATCTCTCTCGTTTCGGTCTCACCGCAGACGGAGCAACTTCCGGTCTCGATGCCTACCTCTGTAGTAGTAGGGGCTTTGATCTCTACCCAATCACCAAAGCTGTGTCCGAGTGCGGGGATAGTCTCCGTGTAGGCTTCGCCGCAGGAACAGGTGTATGTGATAACGCCGTCCTCGGTACAGGTTGCCTCGGTGGTCACAGCCTTATAGCTGTGCTCGTGGACCTCGCCGCCCTCCCATTCAGCCTTGAAGGTAATGTTTTTACCTAAAGTAAATCTGTCAGATGCCTTGAGGGTATAGCCTGCCTCCTCACAGTACCAGCCTGCAAACTTGGCTCCGTCCTTTACGGCGGTAATATGTGCCGCCTTTTCGCTGTATTTTTCGTTTGCCTGAAGTATCAGCTTGGTGGAGCCGACAACAGAGCCGCCGTTTCCGTCAAAGGTAACGGTATATCCGAGAGGCTCGATCGCTCTTGTTGCCTCGCCGTTACAATGGACACAGGTACCCTTGAGAACTCCTGCCTTAGTGGCTGTTGCCGCAGTCTTGACAGTCCAATCCTGAGCATAATGTCCCTCGTGAGGAAGAAGGGTATAGCCGCCCAGAGAATTACATATCGTACAACGTGAGATCACATATCCGTCCTCGGTGCAGGTAGCATTCTTTGTTTCAATGTCGGCAAGGTGACAGGCGTGAGGTGCTGAGCCGATATTCTGTCCTATCCAAGGAATGATGCCGCAGCTGTCACAGGTCACATAGTCAAAGATCATAAGACCGCGGATACGCTCTCTCTGGATTATATCTATCTTATGTCTGAGAGAATCCTTGTCATCATATGAAATAAACTGTTGATTATAGGGATTATAGAGATAGGGAGCTTTAGCCACATCGTCCCAATATCTTGTAAAGCCGCCGCTGTTGACGTAACCGCTCATCAGTACGTCATAATGGATGTTGGATTCATCAAGAGAGCCTGACTGGAAAAGACCGTTGTTGGCTGAGCCTACGCCGTTCCAGCGTCTTGAATACATACCCGAGCCTGCAACTATCTTATCTGCAGGGATACCCAACGACTTATAAAGTGTGATATCACTCTGTACCGAACCGCCCGTAAGGATATGTCCGTAGGGGTCCATATTGTCATAAGGAGGCGTATGGTGGTGTGTATAGGGGAAGGCGGAGCCGCAGTAGAGGTCGTAGTTCATTATATTGAAGTAGTCGATATACTGGGCACAGCCGGGAAGGTCGAACTTGGTATACGACCATACCGAGGCAGGGGTAGCGATACTGAGAATATAATGCTTACCCGTCTGCGCTTCAAGAGCGTTAAATCTTGCTCTTACCTCTGCAAGCAGGGCTACGAAATCAGACTTTGGTGCATTGGTGGGGAACTCGTAGTCGATATCCAGACCGTCAAAGCCGTAAGACGTTACCGTGTTGACCAGATGCTGTGCAAAGGAAGCACGGTTACCTGAGGAAAGCCAGCTTTCAAAGGTAGATATATTTCTGTTGAATATTGTAAGAACTATCTTGATGTTGGGGTTCTGCGCCCTTGCTCTGTTGCGAATACCGTTCAAGTTGCTGAAATAGTCAGCACCGAAGGGGTTGGAGCCGGGGCCGTTATCTATTGCCGGACCTATATAGTTAAGAGTATCGATATAAGCATAGTCCTCGGAGCCTGCGCCTACCGCATAGTTGTTATAGGCGATTATCTCCTGAGGGATCATTGCGGTGGTGTCGGCGATATTGGCATTAAGACACTGAGAACAGAACTGTGCAACCCTTCCGTCCTCGAGAGAGTTCCAGTTATCATAGGTATGTGCGATCTTTTCGTAGGTAATAGTGTTTATATATCCGCAGCTCTTACACTCCTCAGTATAGTAACCCTCAGTAGAACAGGTTGCGGGCTTTCTGTATTTTTGGAGAGTATGGTAGCCGTGAAGCTCCCACCGTGCACTATAAGAGGTGTCGTGGTCAAGTGCATAATATTCGGTGTCAAGGATAAGCTCTGAGCCTGTTTCATCGTTCACCCAGCCTCTGAAGATATAACCCTGACGGGTGGGTACGGGAAGCTCGGAGATAGCCTTGGAAAGCTTCTGTCCGTAAGAAACACTGTAGCTCTGCTTATCCGATTCCAGATATCCCTCCATTGCGTTGAAGGATACTCTGTACTCACCCGCGGCACTGACGGGTGTCTGCCACTGTGCATAGAGCACCAGAGGCTTGTTCTTGCCGTAGTCTCTTATGACGTCTCCTGCCTTATAGGAGGTACCCGTGCCGTCAGGCTTGGTGTTCCAGCCCGTGAAGGCTGAGCTGTTGGTGAAGGAATTGGCACGGACGGTATAATCATTATAATTATAAAGAGTACCGCCTGCATAGGTCATGTATTCTACCACGTCCTTGCCACTGCCGCCGTTCGCCTTATACGTAACTGAGGGCTCCCAGACAGCATGGAGCAGCATACCCGACTCACCGTATGAGGTGTGAGAGCAGTAGAAATCAGACCAGCTGTAGCCGTTAGAATTGAATATCGGTATCTCAAGACCCGAGGTGGATCTCTCCATACGGTAGATACTGCCGTTGGCAAACACACGGGCATAGACCTCGCCGCCGTTCTCCGTATACTGACGGCTGCCTGCCTTGTAGGGTGCGTTCTCGCCTACCGGCATACCGAAGTTACCGTAAGCATTGTACAGACCCGGGGTAGAATCGTATGCGGTAACGTAGGATTCTGCCACACCGTTCCCGGTTTCGGGGAAGGTTCCTCCGTCAGCGCTGTAAAGCACGGGATTTCCCCAGATAGCGTAAAGGGCAGTAGGAGCATTGGTGGTATATTTTTCGTGATAGGATGCGCCGTCACCTCTGCCCGTGGGAAGCTGTGCGGTATTCCATTCTACAAATACCATAAGATTGCCCACATCTCCCTGTACACCGGGGAGCATGCCGTAGTTAGGCTGTATATCGGCTTTGTGATGGAAAAGCTCAAGGTCTCTTGACGGGAACTTATAAAGCTTCTGAGTAGCGCCCCAGCCTCTGTTTCCGGGATGGAGAGTTACCACATAAGCATATGATGCATAAAGGGTAGCAGAGCTGTTGCAGAGAACCTGATGGCTCTGATCCGCCGAATAGGTGATATAACCTGCGTCCGCGTCGGCTTTATTGAACGCCCATCCGCGGAATTCCATTCCCGCCTTTTTGGGCTGCTGTGCGGGGAGTGTTATAACACTGCCTGCACTCACGGTCACAGTACCGGGTGCGCCTACACCGCCGTTGGCATCAAATACGATACTGATGCTCTCTGCAGCGGAAGCAGGGAAAGCCATTACCGCGCTTGTAAAAAGCATAATAATGACCATAACCAATGACATTATCCTTTTTTTCATAACTTCCTCCTGAAATTACAAATAATATTAATGATATATTACCAATAAATAGACAATTTGTCAATGACGTGTGCATTTTTTGCTTCCTGTTTGTGCAGAATAACTAAACCCGATGTATATTTATTTTTAAGAAAATTCCGATATTTTGTTGATTTTTAATTTTATTGGTGGTATAATGATGAAAAGAGATCTTTAAAGCAGTACAGAGATACGGTAAGATCGTGAAATGAGATAACTACGCCGTCACTCTGTGACGGCATTTATTTTGCAGATTACAGGAAATATTATGGAAGAAAAAATCGTACTTGATGCTATGGCTATGGACAGAGCCATGACGAGAATAGCCCACGAAATAATAGAGCGTAACAGCGAAGCCCGTGAGCTTTGTCTCATCGGAATACACCGTAAGGGTGTTCCTCTGGCAAATCAGATCGCCGAATCTATCCGTAAATTTTCGGATATAGAGGTTTCGGTAGGCGAGCTGGATATAACAGACCATCGTGATGACCTCCACACCTTTGATGCCACGGAGGTGTCGGGTGAGACGAATATAAACTTCGATATACACGACAAAATAGTCGTGCTTGTGGATGACGTAATATTTACGGGCAGAACGGTACGCGCCGCAATGGACGCTCTTATCGCAATGGGCAGACCGAGCTGTATTCAGCTTGCCGTGCTTATAGACAGAGGCCACCGTGAGCTTCCCATAAGAGGAGACTACGTGGGGAAGAATATCCCTACCTCCAGAAGCGAAAGAATTTCGGTAAGACTTACTGAATTTGACAGTAAAAAGGAAGTTGCGATAATCAAGTTATATTAAATATTTTATATAAGGAGGACATATTTATGTCTAAAGAAAAGGTCGTTATCGGTAACGAAGGCATTACCGATGCCCGCAAGCTCGGCATACCCAAGATGCTGCTCTTAGGTTTCCAGCATATGTTCGCTATGTTCGGCGCAACTGTGCTTGTTCCCCTCTTGACAGGTCTTGACGTTGCCACCACACTTCTCATGGCAGGTCTGGGAACTCTCTTCTTCCACCTTGTAACCAAGTTCAAGGTTCCCGCATTCCTCGGCTCTTCCTTTGCATTCCTCGGCGGATATGCAACCGTAAAGGCAATGGGTCCCGATGCCGGTCTCACTGATGCCCAAATGTTACCCTATGCGTGCCTCGGTGTGGCGGTTGCCGGACTTGTTTATCTTGCACTGGCTCTCATCATCAAGCTTGTTGGTGTAAGAAGAGTTATGAAGTTCTTCCCTCCCGTTGTGACCGGTCCTATCATTATTGCTATCGGTCTCGGTCTTTCCGCTTCTGCAGTAAATAACTGCTCAGCTAACTGGCCTTTGGCTCTTATTGCTCTGGCAATAGTAATCATATTCAACATCTGGGGTAAAGGTATGTTTAAGATCATTCCTATCTTCCTGGGTGTAATAGGTGCATACATTATCGCTATCATAGTGGGTAACCTCTGCGGTGTTGAAGGCTGGGCGGTTGATTTTTCAAACGTTGCTTCTGCTCCCTGGATCGGACTCCCCATTCATAAAGAATCTACCATTCTCGGTATTGACTGGTCAAAGACCTCCCTCATCATCAGCTCTATCGTTGCAATAGTTCCTATTTCTCTTGCAACTATGATGGAGCATATCGGTGATATCTCTGCTATCGGAGCTACCACAGGAAATAACTTCATCAAGGATCCCGGACTCCACCGTACCCTTATCGGTGACGGTATTGCAACCTCTCTTGCGGCTGTTGTCGGTGCTCCTGCAAACACCACATACGGCGAAAACACCGGCGTTCTTGCACTCTCAAAGGTTTATGATCCCAGAGTTATACGCCTTGCGGCTGTTTTTGCTATAGTATTCTCCTTCTCTCCTAAATTTGCCGCTATAGTAAGCTCTATTCCTACTGCGGTCATCGGCGGTATCTCCTTCATCCTCTACGGCATGATATCTGCTATCGGTATAAGAAACGTGGTTGAATCCAAGGTTGATTTCACCAAGTCCAGAAACGTTATAATCGCTGCGGTCATCCTCGTAACCACCTTCGGTATCAAATACAGTACCGGTATGGGTCTTATTGCTCCTGCTGCTGACGGTTCTACATTAGAAGGTGCTCTTAAGTTCACAATAGCAGGAATGGATATCAGCCTCTCCGGTCTTGCAGTGGCATCCATCGCAGGTATTCTGCTTAACGCCATCCTTCCCGGAAAGGACTATGTGTTTGAAAGAAGTAAGCCTAAGGACACGGGCGTAAACTTCGCTGTAGGTCAGAACACAAAAGAATAATAAAAACGCTCTTCGGAGCGTTTTTATTATTCAATAATTTAAAATGCAAAATGCAAAATGCAAAATTGAGGAGATTTTTGTCGCCCCAAGGCTCCAAAAATTCCATTAAATTATATAAGAGTTTGCTAATACTTATTATTTAATCATACATATACAATAATCAAAAAATCAAAGCGACAAACTATAAATCAAGATATCCAAAGATAAAATGTAAGTTTTCGCCCCAAAGGGTGAAAACTCTCCATAATTTTGCATTGTGCATTTTACATTTTGCATTTTTGATATATTCTTCATTGAAAAAGGGCTCATCCAAGAGCCCTTTTTACGTTAAATAATATTCATCATAAAGTATCGCTGCATCCTCAAAGTGATAGCTTGGGTATTTGCTGCCGTCGCCTGCGCCTAAAGTTACAAGGATATATCTGTGTCCCTCTACCTCCGCGTAGCTTGCCAGACACAGTCCCGCCCCTGTGGTATATCCCGTCTTGCCGCCCAAGATCTTACCCTCAAGGGCATACTCCTTCACAGGCTCGTTGAGAGTGCTTTCAAGGAGAATTCCGTTCTTATGCTGCTCGGTTGCCGAGGTAAGATATCTGTCGGCGGTGACTATCTCAAAAAAGGTCTCGTTTTCAAGTGCCTTTGAGAACAGCAGAGCCATATCTGCCGCCGTTGAATAGTTGTCGGTATCGTCAAGTCCGGTAACGTCGGAAAAATGGGTATTCTTCATGCCGAGGCTTTTGGCACGGCGGTTCATAAGAGTAACGAAAGTCTCCTCGTCCCCGGCAATATGCTCTGCCGCACCCAACGCCGCATCTCCTCCGCTTGGAAGCATTATTCCGTAGAGTAGGTCACGCACACTTACAGTTTCCCCTGCCTCAAAGCCCGCACAGGATGCGTGTGAGGCGGTCATGCGGTCTATTATATCCTCGGTAAAGGCATATTCGGCATCAAGGCTGCCGCACTTTTCTATGACCGTCAATGCTGTCATAATTTTAGTAAGGGATGCTATAGGGAGCCTTTCGTTCTGGTTTTTGGCATAGCATATACGCCCGTCATCCAAGTCTATCATAAGTACGCTGTGACTGGATAACTGTTCTCCGCCTTGAGCACTTGCGCTCAGCGCCTCACCGTACCAAGGAACTCTGTTATTATACCAATGGAGAAAAAGCACGAAACTCACGGCAAGAAGTATTATAAACAGTGGGATAAGATCTATTTTCTTTTCGGTTTTTTTAGCCATTCTTTTTTCCTGTTTTCTTTGCTAAAGGATTCTGTCTCATTGCCTCCTCCATACCCTTGTCACTGACATGGGTGTATATCTGGGTGGTGTTGAGCTGCTCGTGTCCCAAAATATCCTTTAAGACACGGACATCCACCTTGCCCGTCTGATACATAAGAGTGGCGGCGGTATGACGGAGCTTGTGCACGGAGCACTTCTTATAGCCTAAGTCTGCCATATCGAGATATTTATATACTATCTTCTGCACCATCTGATTGCTTATACGGCGGTGGTTTCGGCTGATAAAAAGGGCGTTCTTGTCCTTGGGCTCGCCGTCTCTTGCTCTAACCGCGATATATCTTTTAAGAGCGTCGGCACATGCCTCGTTGAGATAGATTATACGCTCCTTGTTGCCCTTTCCCAGTACTCGCAGAGAACGGTATTCCCTGTCAAGGTCGTAGAGGTTGATGCCGGTAAGCTCGGAGAGTCGCATTCCGCAGTTGAGAAAGAGGGTAAGTATACAGTGATCTCTTTCGCGGTGCTTTGACTCCTTGTCGTTTTCTGCCGCCGTGAGAAGGGCGATGCTCTCGTCAAGGGTAAGGAACTTCGGGAGCTTGTTCTTGATACGGGGTCCCTCCATGTTTTCACAGGGATTGGATTCTATCTCACCTCTTACCACCAAAAGATATCTGAAAAAACCCTTGAGGCTGGAGAGCTTACGTGCCCTTGTGGTGGCAGAGTTGCGTCTTACCTTGGTGAGATAATCCATATATTTAAAGATATCTTCCTTTGTTATTTTGCCAATATCCTCGATTGTAATACGGCTGACATCGGTTTGTTTCATATTTTCTTCGCTTATATCCCCTTGGGCGGATGCTATGATATAACGAAAAAAGGTAAGAAGATCGTGCTCGTATTCGGATACCGTCTTAAGCGAACGATTCTTGACCGAACGGCAGTAGGAGCAGTATAGGTCTACGGCTTTGGGCATCTGGGGCATATGTGTACTCCTTAAAATTTAGTAAAAGGTATTGTAATTTATAATTATATAATGTAAAATATATTTAAGTATATTTCGGAGGAAGACCAATGAACACAATTAAGAAATATTCGTATGATATGTTCAAGATGATGCTTAATCAGTTAGGCATTGCGATGCTTGCGCTGGTCATGACCATGGCGACATTTCAGAACGATAAGCTTTATTTTACGACAAGCGTGCTCTGTATAGTATTTTATATCTATCTGCTCTATGCCATGATGTACGATATCGGCCGCAAGGACAAGCCCTCGATAGACGGAGGCAGAAGCTCCTTTAATCCCTTAAAGGGTCTGTGGATATCCTTGGGCGCAAATGCAATAAATATTATCTGCGGTGTTATGATAGCCGTATTCTCTTTCTTTATCGTCATGCAGTCACCCGTTACGGTGCTCGACGCACAGGGTAACGAGATGAAGGTATACACGAGAGTAGAGATAGCCGAAACCATGGATGCCTCTGACTATACCTATATTGAGGCAAAGCTTTATTCCAACACGGGCGGAAACGTATATACCGTTGAAGCTGAAAATTCAAAATATTCCGAGACTGTCAACCGTAACGGCGGTGTGGTATCGGTATACGATGAAAACGGAAACGAGCTTGAGCTCTTTTCCGAGAGCGGCATGAGGCTCTGCACACACCGTAATTCCGTAAAGACATGGGCATCTAACCTCTACGGCGTTCCCTACGTTATAGCAACCTTCCTTCAGTCCATGTTTGCGGGAGTAAGAGACAGATTTTTCAACTCAAACGATTTCTTCTATCTTATGACACCCGTTCTGCCGGTTTTCTTTACGGCTTTGGCTTATTATATGGGCGTCAAGGGCAAGCGTATACTCTTTTTCCTGCCCGAGAGAAAACAGAAACCAAGGTATTAAACGAATTTACCGCCTGCCATAAGCATATATATAACCGAATATGTTTTCGGCAGGTGACTTTATTTGAACATAAGAGCCTTATGGGCTACCTTTAAATTCGCGGTATTTACGGTGTTGCTGATACTCTGCGCTCTTTTGCTTCACGGACTTAGCCGTGAGATAGATATAAGAACTGCGGTGGTCTACACCGCGCCTACCGTGGTCATAGACGCGGGACACGGAGGCGAGGACGGCGGAGCGGTAGGCATAAACGGCTGTATCGAAAAGGAGCTTAATCTTGATATAGCGCTTATACTCCGTGATCTCCTAACTGCTTCGGGGGTAAACGTAAAAATGACCCGAAGTGAGGATATAATGCTCTATGATGCCGCCACCCCCGGCAAGAAAAAGATACAGGATCTGAAAAAACGCGTGGAGATAGGCGAGGAAAATGAGGATTCCTTTACCGTAAGCATTCATATGAACACCTATCCATCGTCAAAATACAGCGGAGCGCAGGTCTATTATTCTCCCAACCATCCCGACAGCAAAGCTCTTGCCGAGACGGTACAGGGAAATATAAAGGCATATCTTCAGCCGGACAACACAAGACAGATAAAGGAAGCCACCTCGGCTATATATCTGTTGCACAATATCAAAAATCCCGCAATACTTATAGAATGCGGATTTATTTCAAATCAAAGCGAAGCCGAGCTTCTATGCCGTGATGACTACCGTCACAAGGTAGCGTTGACTATATATTCGGCTGTGATCGATCATCTCAACAAGGAAGTTTAAAATGAAGGAAAAAACAATTTTCGTCTGTACAGAGTGCGGTAACACGGTATCCCGTTGGGCGGGAAAATGCCCTGCCTGCGGTGAATGGAATACTCTCGAGGAGCGTACAGCCGTACCCGAGCCTAAAAAATCAGCAAGGCCAAGAGCCGTAGCCACCGTCTATGACAGCGCGCCCGAGCTTCTGCGGGATCTTGAGCTGCCTAACTACATCCGCTCAAAAAGCGGAATAGGCGAGCTGGACCGTGTGCTTGGCGGGGGGATAGTTTCAGGCTCCGCGGTGCTTCTGTCGGGTGAGCCGGGTATAGGTAAATCCACCCTTCTTATGCAGATCTCCGGCAAGCTCTGTCCCAAGAACAAGGTACTCTACGTTTCGGGCGAGGAATCGGGCAGCCAGATAAAGCTCAGAGCTAAACGGCTCGGAGTTTCCCCTGACAATCTTTATATTCTTATCGAAACGAATATTGACAAGATCCTCGGTCAGATAGAGAATATCAAGCCCGACATAGCTATAGTTGACTCTATACAGACCGTATACGACGACAGAGTCGGTTACTCTGCGGGAATCATTACTCAGGTTAAGGAATGTTCCGCAAGGTTTATTATGACCGCAAATAAAGCGGGTATATCAATAATCATTGTCAGCAACGTTAATAAAGAAGTCAACATAG
>JAFQHD010000096.1 GCA_017398145.1 Clostridia bacterium | reverse complement strand
GCACAGCTTGCAAGTGCGGGGATGGGATCTCTGCCTTCAAAGTGGTATACATTGTATCCTGCCTCACCGATATCCTCGGCATTGAAATGCTCACAGATAAACTTGGTCATAAGAGTGGAAGGACCACGCTTTTCGTATTCCTTGATACACTCGGCAAAAGCCATACGAGCCATATGATAACCGCTTCCCTCATCGTGAATAACAGAACCGAAGGCTCCTGCTTCGTAGCAGGTCTTTTCGTCCTTGGGCCAGAAGATAACAGACCCCGTGCCTGAAAGAGCAGTAATAGCGCTTCCGTATACAAATGCCGCAAGAAGACCCATCTTAGCCTCACCGCTTACGTGGTTCTCGTTATTCACCTTGATCTTTTCCTTGAGAG
Source organism: Clostridia bacterium (assembly GCA_017398145.1). Lineage (GTDB taxonomy): Bacteria > Bacillota > Clostridia > Oscillospirales > CAG-272 > RGIG7300. The sequence continues at coordinate 7,048 of JAFQHD010000096.1, read as the reverse complement.
TACCGAGTATAATTCCCGAGAAAGCTCCGTAGACATTCTCTATCTCGGTAACGCCCGTACCGTCGAGAAGCTCGTCCATAAGCTTGTTCGCGTTGGCGATTACGGTCTCACGGCCTGTGGACGCGGTATTCATACCCGTCATTCTCGCGTGTCTTATCATCTTGAGATTTTCGTCGAAGAGGATGGCCTCGACCTTGGAGCCGCCCCCGTCAAAAGCTACGTAATATTTCATTTTGACCTCACATGTAGAAAATATTGTCTTTGTATTCGTTGAGTATTCTTGCGTTATGCTCGGTACCGCCGTCAATGTTGGCAGACAAGAACACGGGAGGAGTAACGCCCTTGGCAATAAGCTTCTCCTCTGCCTCTATAACGAGAGCGTTGAGAAGTGCAGCACCTACAGCGGTGGAGGTGGGGCCGGTCTTCTCCGCCAGACCCTCAAGCTTGACCGAAGCATCACTGATACAGCCGCAGTTATCGATAACTATATCGCAGACCTCATAAAGCTTCTTGCCTGAGGGAGCTCGGCTTGTGACCGACTAAGAATACTCAAGATTGGTAATGGCGATAGTCTTAACGCCGTTCTTTGCGGCCTCCTCTGCCATCTCAACAGGCACGGTATTTCTGCCCGAAACAGAGTGGATGATAAGCACGTCACCCTTCTTAAGCTTGTTTTCATCAAAAATTATCTTAGCAAGACCCGGAAGTCTCTCTAACATACTGGTCATGGTAACAGGACGGGTGTTCAGCATAAATCCGGGGAAGAAAATGGGGTTTATGGTGACCATACCGCCGCTGCGGTAGAATATCTCCTCAGCGAGGATGCCTGCGTGAGAGCAGCCGAAGGCATATACGTTATTCTTCTTTTCGGTTGCCTCGCAAATAAGGTCTGCGGCGTGGTCGATAGCCTCCGCGCCCTTTGCCCAGGCACGGCTGATACAGTCAATTACGCCGTCGATATAAAGCTTTCCGTTCATTATTCTACCTCCTTAATACAAGAAATTATATATAACGGGGATCTTTTCGATCACATAAGCCATTATTCCCGCAAATAATACCGCGGGAACAAGGTTCATTACTTTTATTTTTGTTATTTTTGCTATATTCAAGCCGATAGCTATGATAAGGATATAACCTACACAGTTCATCTCGGCTATAACTAAGGTGCTGAGAAAAGGCTCTATCCAATGAGCGCACAGGGTAATGGCACCCTGATATATAAATACGGGTACTGCCGACAGAAGCACACCGAAGCCCAGCTGGGCTGCAAGTATTATAGACATTATTCCGTCAAGCAGACTCTTTATGTAGAGCGTGGTATGATTGCCCTCAAGACCGCTCTGCAATGAGCCCAATATCGCCATTGCACCCACACAGTAAATAAGAGATGCGGTTACAAAGCCCTCTGCGATGGTGGACTTGCTGTCACCCTTTGCCAGCTTGTTCTGTATTCTCTCGCCCAGACGGTTCATTCGTCCGTCAAGGTCGCAGATATGACCGAGGATCCCACCCAAGGTCATAGCGATTATGGTTACAAGCGAGTTTGTATCCGCACCCTCAAGGGTGTTTCCCGCATCAAGCGCACCCGAGATACCTATATATATGACACAAAGCCCTATTCCCTTCATCAGAAGGTCGCTCATTTTTTCACTTATAGCTTTTTTGAATAATAAGCCTATGCAACCCAGAATTATAACCGCAAGAGCATTGACTATTGTACCTAACATAATTTATCCTTTTTGATCAAAGGAGATTTTCGCAAGCGAAAATCCTCCTTAATTCTGCATTCTGCATTCTGCACTCTGCATTAGTTTTTAAGGCTGTGTATCGGTGCAGGAATTCTTCCGCCTCTAAGTATAAACTCCTTAGGTGAATATTTACTGATGGGCATAATAGGTGCAACGCCTAAAAGTCCGCCGAAGTCTACCTCCTCGCCTACACCCTTGCCGTGAACGGGGATAACGCGTACTGCGGTCGTCTTGGTGTTGGCAACACCGATAGAGATCTCGTCTGCGATAAGTCCGCAGAGAACCGCCTCGGGAGTATCGCCGGGAACCGCTATCATATCAAGACCTACAGAGCATACTGCGGTCATTGCCTCCAACTTTTCGAGAGAGAGCGCACCTGAGCGGACAGCGTCTATCATGCCCGCATCCTCGGAAACGGGAATAAATGCGCCGGACAGACCTCCTACCGAGGAGGAAGCCATAACTCCGCCTTTCTTTACCGCATCGTTGAGCATTGCAAGGCAGGCGGTAGTACCGCAAGCACCCACGGACTCAAGACCCATGCCCTCAAGGATGTGGGCAACAGAGTCACCTACTGCGGGAGTGGGCGCAAGAGACAGGTCTACTATACCAAACTCAACACCCAGACGCTTTGCAGCTTCCTTTGCCACAAGCTGACCCATACGGGTTATCTTGAAGGCTGTCTTCTTTATTATTTCAGCCAGCTCCAGAAGATCGCAGTTACCCGCGCGCTTGATAGCGGAGGCAACGACACCGGGACCGGAAACACCAACATTTATAACTCTTTCAGCCTCACCCACACCGTGGAATGCACCCGCAACGAAGGGGTTGTCCTCGGGTACGTTGGCAAACACTACGAGCTTTGCACAGCCGATAGAGCCCTCGTCCTTGGTAAGATAAGCGGTACGCTTGATAACAGATCCCATCTCGATGATGGCATCCATATTTATACCTGCCTTGGTAGAAGCAACGTTGACCGAGGAACATACCATCTTAGTTTCCGCCAGAGCCTCGGGAATAACAGAGATAAGCTTGCAGGCAGACTGATTCATACCCTTCTGTACAAGAGCGCCGAAACCGCCGATGAAGTTTATTCCTACCTCGGCAGCAGCACGGTCCATAGCCTTAGCAGCCTTGATATATCCTTCGGAGGATATAGCTCCGCCTACCATGGAGAGAGGTGTTACCGACACACGCTTGTTGATGATCGGGATACCGTATTCCTTCTCGATATCGCAACCGACCTTTACAAGGTCCTTTGCGGATGTGGTTATCTTGTCGTATATCTTTTCGGCAAATCTGTCATCGTCATCGCACACACAGTCATAGAGCGATATACCCATGGTCGTGGTACGTATGTCCAGATTTTCCTCTTTGATCATATTTATGGTCTCAAGGACGTCGTCCATCTTTATCATTGACATCGCTTTTACCTCATATCTTGTGCATGGAGTTGAATATATCCTCGTGCATCATATGGATCTCGAGGCCGTTTTCTCTGCCCATATCGTTCATGATATCAACAAAATCCTTGTAGTCGATACTGCACTTGTCAATATCCGCTACCATCATCATGGTGAAATACTCTTCGATAACGCTCTGGGAGATGTCGATGATATTTACCGAATACTCCGAGCACTTGCCCGATACCTTTGCGATAATGCCTGTGCTGTCACGTCCGACAACGGTAATAACTGCTTTCATTTTGACACTTCACTTTCTTTAGAAAATAATATTACATATATATTACACTAAAGCTGCGCAATAATCAAGAATTTTCACAAAATTTACTTGAATTTTAATGTACTGTGTGCTATAATAATCACAATATGTCAATAATACTAATTTTGGGGGTTTTTACACAATGAATGAAATTACCAACCATGCCGACTTAACGGTAGAAAAAAAGGTAGAAGGCGCTTACAGAAGAAACCGTCTTCTGATGAAGATAGCATATATCATTGCGCCCATCGTTATCCTTATCCTTTTCTCCGTTGCGGGAATGCTGCTTTTAGGTCTTATCCTTGTATTGGCGCTTTATCCCTTCCTTCTTTCCAAACTCATCATCCCGATGACCTCTCCCTATGTAAACATCGAACAGAAGATGGATATCTCCGGAGGTCATCTCACTCTCTCCACCATCTACGGCAAGAAAAAGTCCAAGGACCTCTGCAAGATCAAAGTAAGCTCCTTTGATGCTATCGCTCCCTACAACAACGAGGAGTACAAGGCTGATGCTGATGCATTCAAGTACGACAAGCGTTACGAGGCTGTTTCTTCCATGAGCCACCCCGACGTATACTATGCATACGGTACCAACGAGTTCGGCGAAAAGGTTATCTGCTTCTTTGAAGTAACAAACAAGGGTCTCAAGGTTATGAAGTTCCTTAACAAGAAGACCGTAGTTACCGAGGTTTCCAGATAAGTAATCAAAAAATAAACCTCCGCATAAACTGTATGCGGAGGTTTTGCATATGAAACGAATCGTATTTTTACTTATTCTTTTGCTCCTTCTGCCGTCCTGCGGACAGCAAAGAAGGCTACCCACCTTTGAGACATTCCCGATGACCCTATCGGGAACACTTACATACAACGGCGAGAGCATTGCCCTTACCGCTGTATTCAAAAACCTTGATTCCTGCGATATCGGTATAGATTCTCCCGAAAATCTGTCAGGATACAGCTTTAAGGTTGACAACTCCTCGGTTTGGGTATATTATGATGATATGCAGATAGAATTAAAGCAGGGCAGTATAGATATCCCCTTTTCGGTTCTGCCCAAAATGCTGTCTGTATCCCGTGAGGACTTTGAATATTCCCGCACCGACAGTGAAAATACTATCTATTACTACACAAGAAACAGCGCTGACACCGTGATCTATATCAAAAAGTCGGAAGAGCTTCCCTGCCGTATCGAGTATAAGAAGGACGGCACCGCTCTTGCCTTTGATATAGAGACTTTAACCGTTCAATGAGGAGACATTGATGCTGACATACAGTAACGCCTATGCCGAGATAGACCTCGGTGCTCTGGCAGACAATTACAAAAGAATAGCGGAATATGCTCATCCCGCCGAGATAATCGCCGTTGTAAAAGCGGATGCCTACGGCCACGGCGTTGAGAGATGCTCTCACGCCCTCTATAACTGCGGGTGCCGTTTCTTTGCGGTAGCAACAGCCAACGAGGCTCTTGAGATGAGAAGGCTTTTTTCAGACTGCGAAATACTTATATTAGGCAATACCCCCAACGTAGAGCTGGCAAATATTCTGTCCGACAACGATATCATCATTACCTTAGGCTCTCTTGAGTACGCAAAGCGACTTGAGCAGGAGCTGTCCCACGGCAGAAGGCTGAGATGTCACATCAAGTTAGATACGGGCATGAACCGTATAGGTTTCTCTACCCGTGACGAGGATTTTGAAGAGCTTGCCTCGGTGTTCGACGTCAAGGGTCTTGAGATAGAAGGTCTCTTCAGCCACTTTGCCTGTGCGGATATGCCCGACTCTCCCATGACGGACGATCAGCTCGAAAGATATAAAAGGACAGAGGAACGGCTTCGCGGGTTAGGACACACCTTTAAGGCAAGGCATATATCAAACTCAGCGGCTACCATATACCGCCACGATACCTGTCTTGATTATGTCAGATGCGGTATAATCCTCTACGGTCTTGATCCGTCGGGCGAGGCTCCCGCCAAGGGGCTTAAGCCTGTTATGAGCCTCAAGACCTATATAACCCATATACACACCCTCCGTGCAGGCGAAAGCGTAGGCTACGGTGCCACCTTCACAGCCGAGCGCGATATGAAGATAGCCACCATACCCATAGGCTATGCCGACGGATTTATCCGCGCTTATTCGAACGGCGGATATATGACGGTCAGAGGAAACAAGTGTCCTATCGTAGGCAGGATATGTATGGACCAATGTATGATCGACATAACAGGGGTAGATGCAGAACCCGGCGACGAGGTCGAGATCTTCGGTGAGCATACCTCGGTAGATGTTTTTGCAAAAGCGGCAAACACAATAAACTACGAATGTGTATGTCTGCTCTCCCGCAGAGTAGACCGTGTCTATATCAAGAAAGGAAAATAAAGACGTGAAAAGAATTTTAGCTTTGGTTTTAACCATCTTATGTATACTCTCCGCTTTTGCGGGCTGTAAGAATAAGCCTATGGAGGATCCTCCTACCTTTGAAAACACTCCTATACAGGTGCAGACAGACAACACCGATTTTGATATTCCCGTTTCCGAGGAGCTGCAGTATGATGTAGATTTCGACGAGTATATCACTATCCCCGATATCACTACCCTTGAGCTCAGCTATCACACCATGGCCACCGACGACACAGCCATAAACAACCAAATATACAACCTCCAACTTCAAAAGGCAAAGCGTACAGAGGTAACAGACCGTGCAGCAGCCGAGGGAGATGTCGTTACAGTAAACTACAAGTCTGTTTTCTACGGCACAGAGCAGCAGATAACAGACCAGAAGGACGTTGAGATCTCTTTAGGCAAGCATATCGCCATCCCCGCCCTTGAGGATGCTATCGTAGGCATGGTAAAGGGCGAGACCAAGACCGCGGATATAGTTTATCCCGAGGATTATACAGGTAACACCGTCCTTGCAAACTCCAAGGCGACCTTCACCATCGAGCTTGTAAAGATAGAGACAGCAGATCTGCCCGAGCTTAACGAAGAGACTATAAAATCCTTTGAGCTTGGAGAGGTCACGACATACGAACAGCTCAGAGCTTATATCATTGCATGGATGGAGCAGGAAAACGACCTCTACAAGCAGGATGCTCTCTATAATACTCTTATCAAGAATTCTCAGCTTATCGCAATGCCCGAGAGAGAATATAATTTTTATATTGAAAGATTCGATGCCAACTCCAAAGCGGCAGGCGAGGTTGCAGGTGCGACTCTTGACGATTATATCGCCGCTAACTACGAATCCCGGGAGGAATACGAAACCAAGAGAGAAGAGTACGCTCAGGACAATGTAAAAAAGGATCTGGTTATATACTGTCTCAAGGAAAAATACGGTGTAGAGGTCACAAAGGAAGAGTACAACACCGCGCTGAATGTAACCTTCCGTTCCGAAGCGGAAGGCTTAGGAATCACCACCATACAGGATTTCTATGACAAAATGGGCGAGTCCGTATATAAGATGGAGCTCAATTATCAGGTAATAGGAGCTGCAGTCAAAGACGCACCCGACAAAAAATAATTCAAAAGGTCTCTGTGAAAAAACAGAGACCTTTCAGCGTGTCGATAAACCTATCGACACG
>JAFQHD010000095.1 GCA_017398145.1 Clostridia bacterium | reverse complement strand
TGCAGGATACAACACAACACCCCTGTGTAAAAGATTAGAAGAGCTTGGCATATCAGCCGCGATGGGCAAAAGAAGAGGTTGTCAAAAGAAAGGGAAATACGGCAAATACAAATTTAAATATGACCCCGAAAAAGAAATATATATCTGTCCCGAGGGCTTCTGTTTGAATTACGTAACAACAAACAGAAACGGTTACAAGGAATTCAAGTGCGAAAAAGGCAGATGCGATAATTGTCCGAGAAGGGGTGAGTGTTTAAGTGACAAGCAGAAGATTAAAAAAATATACCGTCATGTTTGGGAGGATTCCAAAGATGCGGCATATACTTTTACCCATACGGAAAAGGGTAAAAAGATTTATGAGAGAAGAAAAGAAACTATTGAGCGAAGTTTTGCAGATTCAAAGGAGCTGCATGGGCTTCGCTATTGTCGCATGCGCGGAATCTTCGGGGTCGAAGAGCAGTGTCTCCTCACCGCCGCCGTACAGAATATGAAGAAGATCGCCAATTTCCTTTGGGAGGGGGCTCGCTCTTTTCTTTCGTGTTTTCTATACATAATACTTAAACCCACCGGGAAATCGGTGGGTTTGTCAGTAGTCTGAAGACAGCAGGCTTATGCCTGCTGTCTCGCTTACTGCTAAAGAATGTCGTCAAGTATCTCCCCTACCGTACAGGGTGTAACAGTGTTTTCACACATTACTCTTGCTATCTCCAACGCTCTTTCCCTTGTACGGGATATGTCGTAGACAAACAAGCTCTCGTGCTCATCATATGTACCGTCTATCTTAACAACCAAGAGGGAGTACACCTTATTCAGTTCCCTGTCGGATAAGTGAGGATCCTCGGTGCAAAATGTAACATACTGCAGGATCATACCCGCCGCTTCATCCTTAGCAGTTTCCACAAAGATCTCTTCCATCATTCTTCTCCTTCAACTGCTGGATATATTATACCATTTATTTCCTTAAGGGTCAAACAAATCCATACCTCCCATTTCGACAAACTATCCCGGAGAAAGGCATTATTTATCCAGTTTTATACTATATTTTCAGTAAAAATGAGTTTATAGAGTGCATAATTTGTCGATAAAGTTATATTTATACATATACTGTATCTTTCAGTCATATTTAAAGCTATTACTGCCTGTTTCAATGTATAAAGTTACATTTCGCCGCCGTTGCTGAATTCCAATTATATTTATGAATAAAATTTGAAATTACTATTGACAAACAGAATTTATAGTGCTAAAATATAATAAATTCTTTAACGGAGTAAACCAATGAATCGCACTTTCAGCTTTAGCAACAACTATTATTACTTTACTGAGTTTTTTGGTAAGGTCATTTAGTGTTGCCGTGATTTTATTGGTCTTAGTATTATAAGATTGACGTAACCCCGGTAACTATAGGTTATCGGGGTTTTATTTTATAAATAATTCAAAGGAGATATAACATGATCATCGTTTTAAAGGAGCATCCCGAACAGCAGCAGCTTCGGAATCTTGAAGAATGGCTTTGCGGATTAGGTCTCGAGATACATCATTCCGAGGGTATACACTCAACCGTTCTCGGTCTTGTAGGTGATACTACCAGAGTAGATATCGATCTTATTCAGGCACTTGACATCGTTGCAAGCGTCAAGCGTATTCAGGAGCCCTATAAAAACGCTAACCGTAAGTTCCATCCTATGGACACCGTGATAAGCGTGGGCGATACCTCGATAGGCGGCGATATATTCGCAAAGATAGCAGGTCCCTGCTCCGTTGAGAGTGAGGAACAGATAATCGCTATAGCAAAGGGGGTCAAGGAGGCAGGTGCTACCATGCTCCGAGGAGGAGCATTCAAGCCGAGAACCTCACCCTATGCTTTCCAGGGTATGGGCGGTGACGGTATAGAGCTGCTGCTCAAGGCTAAAAAGGAAACGGGTCTTCCTATCGTTACCGAGGTAATGGATCTCAGCCAGCTCGATCTCTTCGAGGATGTGGATGTAATACAGGTGGGAGCAAGAAATATGCAGAACTTCCAGCTATTAAAGGAGCTTGGACGCTCAAACAAGCCTATCCTCCTGAAGAGAGGTCTTGCGGCTACAATAAGTGAGCTTCTTATGTCGGCAGAATACATTATGGCAGGCGGCAACGAGAAGGTAATTCTCTGTGAGAGAGGTATCCGTACCTTTGAGACCGCGACCCGAAACACCCTTGATATATCAGCGGTTCCCGTACTGAAAGAACTGTCTCACCTGCCCGTAGTCATTGACCCAAGCCATTCAGCAGGAATAGCAAGATACGTTCATACACTGACAATGTCAGCCGTTGCGGCAGGAGTTGACGGAATTATGATAGAGGTCCACAACGACCCTGCAAAGGCACTCTGCGACGGACCTCAGTCTATAAAGCCTGATGCATTTGCAAAGATATCAAAGGATATCGACACACTTCTTGAGACAGTAAGAGGATTTGATTTATGAAGAAAACAGTAGGTATTATTGGTCTCGGACTTATAGGCGGCTCACTTGCCAAGGCATTCAAAAAGCACACAGACCATACTATTTTAGGATACAACCGCACCCTCTCTACCTGTGAACGGGCTCTTGACGACGAGGCAATAGACGGTATAATGACCTTGGAGGATCTGTCCCTCTGCGATATGGTCATAGTTGCTCTCTATCCCGAGGCGACAATCAATTTTGTTAAAGATAACATTACCCTCTTTAAAAAAGGAGCTGTTATCATGGATTGCTCGGGTACAAAGCAGATGGTATGCACGGAGCTTTCTCCTCTCTGCCACGGACACGGTCTCTATTTTGTAGGAGGACACCCCATGGCAGGTATAGAGCGTTCGGGATATAAGTATTCATTTGCCGAGATGTACGA
>JAFQHD010000094.1 GCA_017398145.1 Clostridia bacterium | reverse complement strand
GCTTATAAACAGAGGTATAGGCGGTCATCAAACCAAGGACCTTGTGGCGAGATGGCAGGAGGATGCAATAGATATTCAGCCTGATGTGATCTCGATCCTTGTAGGTGTCAACGATACATGGCATCATGCAGACAAGCAGGATTGGATACCCAACGATGTTTTTGAAGCAAACTACAGATCCTTACTTGAGGATATCAAAAATAAAACGAATGCTAAAATAATCATGCTTGAGCAGTTTGTTCTTGATTTTCCGGATATGCGCCGATTCCATAACGATATCGACGAAAAGATACAGATAGTGCGCCGTCTCGCATCAGAGTATGCCGACAGATATATACCTCTTGACGGTCTGTTTGCTGCTGCCTGCGTTGCAGAGCCCCCGTCATACTGGACAGAGGAAGGCGTTCATCCCACCGATGAGGGACATCGATTGATAGCTGATTATTATTTCGATGCTTTGTCGGATATTATAGAAGAAAGCTTTATATCCCATGAAGGTTTATAAAATTTTCGAAGGTATAGTCAACGTACTTCTTACCGTGCTTTATCTTGCATTTGCATTTATCGTAAGTTGTATGTTCGAGGTGTTTCCATGGCATGACGGTGACGGAGTGTACATGTTATATATGCTTGTCGTATGGTTGCCTTTGTGCTTTCTGACCATTATTCAGATATTCTCATCACTTATAGCTAAGAGGTTTAACAAGCCTCTTGTGACCCTTGCTTCCCTCAACGCAGTATACATACCCTTGATATTCATATTGGGCTTTGCGGATATATCCTTTACAGCTCTTAAGGTCATAGGTATTGTAGCAGTCATAACAATGTTTGTATATTCCGTTCTGTCATTCAGACGGTTAAAAAAATTATAATAATAGAAATGGTGAAAAATTATGTTTAAACTTCCTTTCAGTATCGATCTTAAAGATAAAGTTGCTGTTGTTACAGGTGGTGGCGGTGTCCTCTGCGGTGAGTTTGCAAAGGCTCTCGGTGCCTGCGGTGCCAAAGTTGCTGTATGCGACCTCAGACCCGAAAACGCTCAGAACACGGTAGATGCTATCCTTGCCGACGGCGGTATTGCAATAGCCGTTGAGGCAAATGTTCTTGATAAAGAAAGTCTCAACGTTGCAAGAGAAAAGATAAATGCAGAGCTTGGCAGCTGCGATATCCTTATCAATGGTGCGGGTGGTAATAATCCCAGAGGCACTACCACCAAGGAATATCTTTTCCCTGAGGATCTTGATCCTGAGACCACAAAGGATATCACTACATTTTTTGACCTTGACCCCAAGGGTGTTGAATTCGTTTTTAATCTCAATTTCCTCGGTACACTTCTGCCCACACAGGTCTTTGCACGCGATATGGCTGCAAAAGAGGGCTGCTGTATCATAAATGTTTCCAGCATGAACGCATTTACACCTCTTACCAAGATCCCCGCATATTCAGGTGCTAAGGCTGCTGTATCCAACTTCACACAGTGGCTTGCGGTACACTTTGCACCCGTAGGTGTTCGTGTTAACGCCATCGCTCCCGGTTTTTTTGTGACCGAGCAGAACAGAGCTCTGCTTCTTAATCCCGACGGCAGCTTTACGGCCCGTTCTCAGAAGATCCTTAACAGTACACCTATGAACCGTTTTGGTAAGCCCGAAGAACTTATCGGTACGCTTCTGTGGCTTGTAAACGAGGATGCCGCAGGCTTTGTAAACGGTGTTGTTGTTCCGGTTGACGGCGGATTCTCCGCTTATTCCGGTGTGTAAGATGTCGGTAAGCTTCAAAAAAATATACGGGAACGAGCTTTCAAAAAGCTTGTTTGCCGAAAATATTGAAAACAATAAGCTTCCTCACGCTATAATTCTCGAAGGAGACAGGGGCAGCGGAAGGTATAGCTTCGCACTGAATATAGCTGCGGCGACCCTTTGTACAGCTCTTGAAAAGCCTTGCGATAGATGTAAAAACTGCAGACAGATATTTGAGGGTGTAGCTCCTGATGTCACTACGGTATCTTTGCCTGAGGACAAATCGACGATATCTGTAGATGCGGTCAGATTTATAAAAAACGGTGCTCAAAGTGTGCCTGTTGAGGGTGATCTGAAATTCTACATCATCCGCGATGCGGACAAGATGACCGTACAGGCTCAGAACGCACTTTTGAAGATTCTCGAAGAGCCTCCGAGCTTCGTTGTATTTATTCTGATAAGCGAGAATGTCAATCTTTTGCTTTCCACCATCCGATCGAGATGCTGCACCTTTAGAATGCAGAAGCTTGACGACGCTGAGCTTGCGGAATATATTTCTTCGACATATCCAAAAGCCGCAGGCCTGCAAAAGAGTGATGAGTCTGCCTTTAACCGTATAATCAAAACAGCAAACGGTTGTATAGGAAGCGTTCTTGATAACCTTGATAAACGCAGGTTTACGAAAATATGTGATGAATATACTGTCGTTAAGGGAATTCTTGAGGCACTCTCTAAGTCGGATAAATCGGATTTCATGAGATATGAGGATGAGCTTTCCGCAAAAAGAGAAGACCTCAAAGAATCTCTCTTTACAATAAGAAGCGCATTTCGAGATATACTCGCGGTAAAAAAAGGTGTGTCGGCAGAGCTTATCTTTTTCGACAGTGTCGATGATATTAAAAGGATATCTAAAAACTTTACTCTTTCATCAATTGCTTTTGCACTTGATGTTATTGAACAAACACTAAATTCAAACGAACAGAATGCAAACGTCAATCTGTTAAAGATAAATCTTATGAATGCGTTGTGGAAATGCGTTCATTGAAAGGAATTATAAATGTCAGAGAACAACGAAACATTGACCCAACAGGAGATTGAAGAATTACGCGATTCTTTGCCTGAAGAGGTGGAAATTGTCGGAATTAGATTTAAGAAACCCGGAAAGGTATACTATTTTCTTCCGGAAGGGAACAGCTTAAAGCAGGACGATAATGTTATAGTTAAGACCGCACGCGGTCTTGAGTACGGTACGGTCGCTATTGCTAACAGGCTTGAAAATAAGAAAAATCTGGTGCTTCCGTTGCGCAGCGTTGTGCGCCGTGCAACAAAGGCGGATGACCAGCAGTATGAATCAAATCTCGAAAGCGAAAAGGAAGCCTTTAGGGTATGTCAAGAAAAGATCGACGAGCATAAGCTTGATATGAAGCTTGTTGATGTAGAGTACACCTTTGATAACAATAAGCTTCTTTTCTACTTTACCGCAGACGGTCGTGTGGATTTCCGTGAACTGGTAAAAGACCTCGCTTCCGTATTCAAAACGAGAATTGAGCTTCGTCAGATAGGCATAAGAGACGAAACCAAGCTTATGGGCGGACTTGGTGTCTGCGGCAGACCGTTTTGCTGTAAGAGCTTTCTTTCGGAATTCGCTCAGGTATCCATAAAGATGGCTAAGGAACAGAATCTCTCTCTTAATTCCTCTAAGATATCCGGCGCCTGCGGTAAGCTTATGTGCTGTTTGAGATACGAGCACGAGTGTTACAGTGAGGCAGTTAAGCGTATTCCCAAGCTTGACAGCAAGGTAAATACTCCGGAAGGAGAGGGCGTAGTTGTAGAAACAAATCCCCTTGCCGGACTTGTGCGTGTTCGTATCGAAAAGGATCAGAATAAGACGATCAAGCTTTTTAAAGCAGATGAAGTTACAAAAATATAAGAGCAGACCAAAAATCTGCTCTTTTTTCTTATTTTACTATTGCAAAATTCATCAAAATGTAATATAATATCCATATATTTTGTTCGAATGTGAGGGGTACATATGAAGCTTCTTGAGGATAAGATAATCAATGACGGTAAGATAGGTGTCGGTGATGTTCTTAAGGTAGACGGTTTTCTCAATCATTGTATGGATGTAGGATTTCTGTCAAAGCTTGGCGAGGAATTTTATAGATTATACAAAGACTGTGGTGTTACCAAGATACTTACTATAGAGGCTTCCGGTATAGGTATCGCTTGTCTTACGGCACAGTATTTCAAGGTTCCGATGGTTTTTGCCAAGAAGACCAAAACCGTCAATATCTTTTCTGATGTGTACACCAGCCGTGTTGAATCCTTTACTCACAAGAGGGTATATGATATTATTGTTTCAAAGGAATACTTAAGACCCGAGGACAGAGTACTTATTATTGACGATTTTCTTGCACAGGGAAGTGCTCTGCAGGGACTTATAAGCCTCGTTAACGATGCGGGTGCCGAGATTGTCGGCGCGGGTATCGTTATTGAAAAAGCGTTCCAGCCCGGCGGAGAGCTTATCCGAGGTATGGGCGTGCGTGTGGAATCTCTTGCTCGTATTGCTCATATGTCTTGCGAGGACGGTATTACCTTTATTGATTAGTATTTTTGAAAGCGTGAGCTTTCATAAAATAAATATATTTTTGGAGGAACATAAAATGTTCAAGAAAGTATTAGCACTTCTTCTCGTTTGCGTTATGGCGTTCTCCTTTGCGGCTTGTACGACAAAGGCACCTAACACCGATGCAAACGAAACCGGTGACGTTGCTAACAACAACGAAGCTGTTGACCTCAAGGTTGGTTTCATCTTCCTTCACGATGAAAACTCCACCTATGACAAGAACTTCATGGACGCAGCTAAAGAGGCTTGTGAGACCATGAACGTTGAGTACGCTCAGAAGACCCAGATTCCCGAGTCCTCTGCTTGCTACGATGCAGCAGTAGAGCTTATCGAGTCTGACGGTTGTGACATCATCTTTGCTGACAGCTTCGGTCATGAGGATTTCCTTATGCAGGCTGCTGCTGAGTATCCCGAGATCCAGTTCTGCCATGCAACAGGTACCAAGGCTCACACAGGTGATCTTGACAACTACCACAACGCATTTGCCTCTATCTATCAGGGCAGATACCTTGCAGGTGTTGCTGCAGGTATGAAGCTCAACGAGATGATCGAGGCAGGCACAATCACAGCTGACAAGGCAAAGATGGGTTATGTAGGCGCATTCACATTTGCAGAGGTTATCTCCGGCT
>JAFQHD010000093.1 GCA_017398145.1 Clostridia bacterium | reverse complement strand
GATCAATTCTATGACAATGATATAGCTATGAGAAATACTAATTCCTAAGACTTGGCTTTTTTCAAGCCCAAGTTTCTTGGGCTTTGTTGGGTTGCTCTTTTTTCTCGCTCAACCATCGGTTTTCACGCTAACCGTCCCCTAACACATGGTACTGTTGAAGGGATGGGCGGAATATGGTACTGTTGAAGAGATGACCAATATTACCTCGTTTACTGTAACAAAATGGTATGCAGAATATTTAGAGAAAAAAGAAAAGTGAGGGAATTAAAATGAAAGAAAACACTACCGCCAAGGTGCTTAAAGGAATTGGTATAGCTATAATGGCTCTTTGTTTTATTGGAGCTTTAATTGTAGGAAGCGAAACAACAAATGAATTAATCCCAATTACATTTATAGTTTCAGGAATAATTTCTGGTACAATGTTTATTGGGTTCGGCGAAATAATTAATCTTTTACAAAAGAATGTTAATAAGCAAGATGATATTCTTCAATATTTGAAAGCTAATTCATCAAAAGAAAACAATGCACCTAAAACCGTTCTTCAGGATATTGAAGACAATCTTCCTAATATGTGAGAGGTGTTATTATGGCAGAAAGATTTGAAAAATTATTCTCATTACCACCCAATTTATATTCCAAAGGTTCTCCGGTGATTATATCCGCTGGATCGTTATTAAAGGATACGGAAACAGGAAAAATAGTTGTTCAAATAAAATTCCATAGTGTTTCTTTTACGCCTATCAAGGCATTGAAGATTGATATTGCGGCGTATGATGTTTCAGGAAAAGAAATTGAAGGTGTAAACGATTACCAATACCTTGATTTGAAAATCAATAATGGGGAAGAATTTGGCTCAAACAAAGCAATTGTTCTGCCAAATACTGTTGCTCGTTCCTTTTCAATTAATAATATTTCTGTTGTTTTTAGTAACGGTTCAACAGTCAATATGCTTTTTCCGTTAAAAGCATTGCCCGAATCTAAAACATTGGTTTCTGAATTATCTAATGTTGAACTTGCACGGCAATATCAACTGAAGACAAACAAGAACGCTACATATGTACCTTTTGTATTAGACGAACTATGGTTTTGCTCTTGCGGTAGTTGGAATTCCAACCATATTTGCACAAATTGTGGTCTGAATAAAGAAAAAGCCATTGAAAATCTTGATATTTCTCGACTTGAGCCTGAAATGAATACTCGTTTACAGGCTGAAAAGATTGAAAGAATTCAACAACAAGAATTAGCGGAAAAGAAAGCAAAAGAAGAGCAAATTCTCAAGGAAAAGAACAAAAAGAAAAAAAGATCAATAGCGATTTTAGCAACTATTGCAATTGTTTTGTTTGTGGGTGCGTTGATTTATAGTTCTCAGCATAAGTTTGATGATATTGCAGGTGTGTATGCACTATGCAATTTGGAAGAAGCAGAAGAAGCCTTATACGAATTTCAAGAAGATTCTATTGATGAATATGGATTTAATCCGTATAGTTATGAAATAGAGATCAAAGGTTCTGGAAAAGTTTATGGATTATGGTTTGTAAACAATAGAGGTTCTATGACCCCAAGGGCAGCAACAGTTAAAAGTGTTTCAAAAGATGGAGTAGTTGAATTCGATATTTTGGATTATCCAGATGCAGAGGTTAATTTAATTGTAGATATTGAAACTGGAGAAGCTACCTACTCTTCCCGAAACTTGACATTAGATTATAGGCGTATAACAGAGGAATTAGCCGAGAATGGTTATAAGGAATATTCTTCCAAAGAAATTGGCAAGGATATTTCTTTTGTACAAGATTTGTTTGAACTAAATAGTGCCAATAAGATTTTGGAGAAGTATAAAGATGCAACTTCCGAAGATGCGAAGTATGATGTGAAGATTGAGGGAGCGTTTTGTGGTGCAGAAGGAACCTATCAAATTTGGGAATTAGATGGTATTTACAGAATTATTTTTGAACAAGGCATATATGATACTAATACAGAAAAAGAAAATTTGATAGAGGCATTGAATAGCGTTTTGGGAGAATATAAATACAGCTCAAGTTTTGAAGCATATACTTGGAAAAGCGCAGAATATAATATGCAAATTGACTATTGGCCTCACGAAGGAATTTATTTCTTTAGACATTCTGAATCGAAATCCTCTAAGGAAGAAAGCACTCAAAGTAGTGGTATGCAAAATAATAGTGGTGGCACAGAAAAAATTGGTGGAGGTTCCGAGACGGAAATAAAATCAATAATCAAAATTCTTTCCAGTGATATTGAGCAGGTGAAAGCCACATATTCCTATCACTCTAACGATGAAAATGAAGTTCTTATTAGCGGAACGTTTGCAGGGTTAGATGGAGACTATGAAGTGTGCTT
Organism: Clostridia bacterium; assembly: GCA_017398145.1. GTDB lineage: Bacteria > Bacillota > Clostridia > Oscillospirales > CAG-272 > RGIG7300. Next base: position 15,672 of record JAFQHD010000093.1, on the reverse strand, counting down.
TTATGATGATGGAAGAATTTGGAGAGTTATATTTGAACGTTATGACGAAGAAATTGATTCTAAACAAGTACTCGATAACATTTGTGATTATTTAGGGGATTACACCGAGTATGATTCTGAATGGAATGAATACGAATGGGAAACCGATGAAATAGAATTAGCGTTTTATGTTGATGAACGTGTTTATTTCGATTTGCCATAACTTTTCCAAAAAGAAATGTTTAAGAGGTGAGAAATGTATTATAATACAATTCTACAGTTGCTGGCTGCTTTAACAAATGTTGTGGGTACAGGCTATGCTGTTCTGAGTATATTAAAATTAAAGCCCATTGATTTGTATAAATCAATCACGATAGACGGAATGGATCAAAGTGACGAAACATTACTTGTTCAGAGAAAACAGGCTCGTGTAGGTATTTGTTTAGTTGTATATGCTTGGTTGCTTCAAGTGCTGTTTTCGTTCCTAAAGGTATCATCAATTAAAATATTTATTGCTTGTATGATTGGTTATGTTGTTACAACTGCTATTTTGTGCTTGGTATTATTTTTATCAAACAGACGTTTTTCTAAGAAGTATTTTGAATTAAGAGAGAATCTTAATAAAAACAATAGAGATAGGCATCTTGATTCACATACAATTACTGAGTTTTGATTTGGCGAGACAGTAAGTAAACTATTGAAAAAACCACCAAAATCAAGTATAATAAACAAGCTGACACGGATGCTTAAAAACTGATAGCAATCCGTGATAGCAAAATGATAGCAAAAGTTAGGACTACCTATGTAAATAGGATAATCTAAGACAAAGCAAATCAATTTGCGCCACTACGCTAAAACAAAATCGTTTAAGGTCGGTTTTGTGGTTGCGAGTGGGAGTGATTTTGCAAAGCAAAATCAACTATGATCGTTTCGCAGAAACGGTCATATCATAACATTTGGCGAAGCCAAATTCATAACTTTAAACTCATAACTTCTCTTTTCCCGATGCGAAACGAGTTATCAGTTATGATTGACTTCGGCAAGTTATGATTGGCTTCGCCAAGTTTTTTAAGGAGTAACACAGGGGACGGTTAGCGTGAAAACCGTCCCCTGTGTTTGCGTTACATCCTTCATCAAGCTGAAAGATGATAAGATCGTCGCTATGGATGAATATTGGGCTGACGATGGCGAAGCACCAGAGTGGCGACAGGATATGAAGATTGGAAGAAAAATAAAATGAGCATTATAAAGAACGAAATCCCTATTTTAGAATTTGATAGCGAGCAGACGGCGGTAATCAATCCCACACACGAAAAATTAGAATTAAATTTACCGAAAAAATGTATTTTTGCATTTCTTGGTGATTATATCGACGAATACGCACTAAAAAACAGCGCACAAAAGGTTGAGGAATTTATCAGCGCAACAAAGCACTATCCTATCTACATAATCGAGTACAAAGGCGAGGAAATCGTGCTTTGCCAAGCTCCCGTAGGAGCTGCGCCTGCTGCACAGATAATGGATTGGCTGATTGGATACGGTGTGCGTGAAATCATTTCTGCTGGTTCTTGTGGTGCTCTTGAAAAGTTTCCCGAAAGCACGTTCCTTGTACCGAACAAGGCTCTGCGTGACGAAGGGACATCCTATCATTATGCACCGCCATCACGCTTTATGGAGATCAGCGAAAGTGCGAGAAAGGCAATCGAAGAAACCGTGCTTGAACACAGAATGAAATATCAAGAGGTCATCACTTGGTCAACGGACGGATTTTTCCGTGAAACAAAAGAAAAGGTCGCATATCGCAAAAGCGAAGGTTGTTCCGTCGTTGAAATGGAGTGTTCTGCGCTTGCTGCTGTATCCGCTTTTAGAGGTGTGACTTGGGGAATGATACTCTATACCGCAGACAGCCTTGCCGATGTTGATAAATACGACGAGCGCAACTGTGGCGGTAATGCCTACGAATATGCACTTACACTTTGCTTAGATGCGGTAGCCAAACTATAAATATAAGAGGTTAAAATGGAGTTTAGAGAAATAGACAAATCAAATTATTGGGATTGTATGGCATTGACCATTGATGAAAGCCAAGAAGGATTTGTTGCTGATAACAAACAATCCTTGATTGAAGCGGCCTATGAAGAAGGTCTATATACCTTAGGAATTTATCAAGGGGATGCAATGGTAGGCTTTATTTTATATGACTATGACGAAACCTTCCCGGGTTGGTCTTTGAGCCGCTTTATGATCGGCAAGCAGTTCCAAGGTAGAGGATATGGGAAGAAAGCGGTTATAGCTTTTTTAGACTATTTCAAGAAAAAACACAATGTTGATAAGTTATTTATCAGTGTATCTCTTGAAAATACAGTCGCACGCAAAATGTTTTCATCTGTAGGCTTTGTGGAATTAAAAGAGGTTGAGTACACATTTTTGGGAAAGCAGTTCAAAGAAATGCAGATGGTAAAAGAATTGTAATAATGTAATAACCACAGAAAAGAGGTTTGTAATATGTACAGTCCAATCTAAAAAAGGCACAATATTTTTTAGCGCTACTCAATTAGCGCTGATTTGTTATGCCTAAAATTAGAAAGGATTGTTTTTGGTGAAAAGTAAAAAGAACATATATTTAATGTACGCCATTGCCTTGCTACAAGGAATGGTTTTCTATGGCCCGATTGCAACACTTTACCGTCAAGCAAACGGACTTACAGTTTTTCATATAACACTTATTGAAAGTATTTCATATCTCCTATGTATTTTGTTTGAAGTTCCGTGGGGAATAATCGCTGATAAGATCGGATACAAAAAAACGATGAGTTTTTGTTGCGGTCTGTATCTTGTTTCAAAGATTGTGTTTTGGAGAGCCGACGGATTTTTCGATTTTCTGCTTGAACGTATAATGTTAAGTGTGGTAATTGCCGGTCTATCCGGTGTTGATACCAGCATATTGTACTTATCTTGCGACAAAGGCGAAAGTCAAAAGGCATTCAGTGTTTACAACAGCTTGGGGCTGACAGGACTTCTGTTTGCATCGTTTGTTTTTTCTGCTTTTATCGGAAGGAATTATACCGCTTCAGCCCTCCTTACGGTGATAAGTTATGGGGTAGCTGCTGTGTTGTCACTTTTCTTGGATGAAGTGAAAAGTGTAGACAATCAAGTTATGCGCCTTTCTGATTTAAGGGAGGTCTTTGCTCGGATTATTAAAGATAGAAAATTCATTTTATTTTTAATTTCTGTTGCCTTTTTAACGCAAACCCATCAAACTATAACCGTTTTTTTGAATCAAATTCAATACGAAAATTGTGGTATGTCTGCGTCTACAATCGGATATGTTTATATTGTTGTTACATTAGCTGGTTTGTTCGGTGTGTTTTCGGCGAAATTAACCCGCAAGTTTGGAGAAAAACGTATCGGTGTAACATTTCAGTTCGTGGCTATCGCATCTTGTGTTGTTCTTGGGCTTACGAACACAGCACCGATTTCTGTTTTTGGCGTTTTGCTTTTGAATGTAGTTAACAGTCTATATCAGCCATATCAAATGGAACTGCAAAATAAGCACGTAATGTCTGTCAATCGAGCAACAGAATTGAGCGTTTATGCTATGGTCGTTAATTGTGTTAGCGCAGGAACAAGCGTTTTATTTGGTTCTTTAGCGAATGTTCATATAAAATTAGCGTTCTTTTTTGGTGCAGGAATTTGTTTTGTAGGTTTCCTTTTCTTTGGTTTTTGGTATAAATTCAAGAAAAGCTCTTGTATTTCTAAGCAAAATAGCTTATAATATATCTATATTCGGTTCCACATTATCCACAGTAAAATTATTCTTGTTATCAACGTCGATAACAAAATGATAACAAGGGCGGTTTAACACAGGATAATACAGATACATCGTGTATCAAAAAAATCAAGACTAACGAGAAGCAAAAATACATAAACAGAATTGTTTAGTCTTGGTCGAGTGGGAGTGATTTTGCAAAGCAAAATCAACTATGAACGTTTCGCAGAAACAATCATATCATAACATTTGGCGAAGCCAAATTCATAACTCTAAACTCATAACTTCTCTTTTCCCGATGCGAAACGAGTTATCAGTTATGATTGACTTCGGCAAGTTATGATTGGCTTCGCCAAGTTTTTTAAGGAGCAGCTTATGTCAGACAGCATTTTAAGAGATAAATAAAAAACTTTTGCAAAAGAGGTCGTTTTTCTTTGCAGAAGATTAAAACAAAATAACGTCGAAGGCGTTTTGCTCAACCAACTGCTCAAAAGCGGCACATCGGTCGGTGCAAACATACACGAAGCGCAATATGCGCAAGGAACAAAAGACTTCATTTCCAAATTTGAAATTGCATTAAAAGAATGTAATGAAAGCGAATATTGGCTGGAATTACTGTTTGAAACAAATTCAATCAATGAAGGAGAATTCAAAAAGTTTCAAGGTCGGTGTATTGAAATCAGAAGAATGCTCGTTTCGACGGTAACAACTTTGAAGAAAAAATAATAGACCTATCCTCTGTTTTTTGGCTTGTAAAACAGATGGCGGAGCGTGAGGGCGTAACCGAACAACTCAAAGCAGACAATCAAATGGAGTGGGTTGTTCGTATGAATAACGTACGTAGCAGAGCCACGGAAATCGTAAACTACGATACAATTTACAACTAATCGAAGTACGGCGGCAGAGAGATTTGTATCTTTCTGCCGTTTTTTTGTGTTTTTGTAGAAATATTCGTATTTGTATGGTATAATATTCGTCACGAATTTGGAAGAGAGTAGGTGTGCTGCTATGAACATAAAGCTAATAAAAGGCAGTTACGAATATAAAACACAGATTATAGAAATGCTTGAGGAGTGGACAGACTATAATAGTAAAAACGAAACTAATCGTTCACCGTGGGTCATCTTTAAGAACGGCTATGATGATTTTGATTACTATTTAAACAATCTGGAAACAAGGGAGCCTAAAGACGGATTGGTTCCTGACTCTACGTTTTTCTGTTTAGATGTGGAACGAAACATAATTGTAGGCGCTGTAAATATTAGACACTACCTAAATGAGCATCTTTTGGCACACGGAGGTCATATTGGAGATGGAGTTAGGCCGTCTGAAAGAAGAAAAGGATATGCTACCAAAATGATCGGACTTGCCTTAGATGAATGTAAAAAATTAGGGATCAAAAAAGTCTTGATGGTATGCGATAAGGACAATGTTGGTTCTGTGAAATCCATCATATATAATGGTGGTATATTAGAAACGGAACGAATGGAAAACGGAAAAACAGAACAAAGGTATTGGATTGATTTAGAATACAATTGCCACGACTATATCACGCAAATACAGTAAAGTCAAGCCCTCCAACACTTTTCCCACCCGTAATTCATGAAAAGTTACCTTATCCCACCCCGCATTTTTAAAAAGGGTGGGGACATTTGGATGTTTTCATGTATAATGAATGTATAAAATATATTAATAATTTTGGAGGAAATTATGAAAAGATTAATTACTCTTATGATCTGCCTTTTTATGGTAGGTCAGTGTGCGATGTTCGTATCGGCATCCGGATTTACCGACGTTCCCTCTGCTGCGTATTTTTATGATGCGGTAGAGTGGGCTGTTGCCAACGGTGTTACCTCCGGTAAGACCGAGACCACCTTTGCACCTAACGAAAGCTGTACACGTGCTCAGGCAGTGTCCTTTATGTACCGTGCGGCAGGCAATCCCTCGGTAGACGGCACCAATCAGCCCTTTACCGACGTTAAGCCTGCAGATTATTTTGCAACTCCCGTTCAGTGGGCACTTGAAAACGGTATTACCGCAGGAGTTACCGCTGATAAATTCGGTCCTCACAACCCCTGTACCAGAGGTCAGATCGTTTCCTTCCTTTACCGTGCGGCAGGCTCTCCCGAGATAGGTGAGGTTGAAAATCCCTTTAAGGACGTAAAGGAATCCGACTATTTCTACAAGGCTGTTCTCTGGGCGGTTGAAAACGGCATTACAGCAGGTATGTCAGCAGATAAGTTTGCGCCCAATAATAAGTGTACCCGCGGTCAGATAGTATGCTTCCTTGAGCGTTACTACAATACTGATAAGCTTGAGATAGTTACCCAGCCCGCTGATTTCTATATGGAATATTCCGAGGCGGATGCTACCTTCTCTGTTGAGATTGCAGGCGGCGAGCCCAACTACTATTACGACTGGTATGTTGAGGGAGAAAAGAAAGCAACTCACGGTGCTACATCCGCTACAAGTGACAGCTTTATATATCATGTGACCGATTATGACTTTGACAACGTTCAGGGCTCATATCTTGATGTAATCTGCGTTGTTACGGATATCAAGGGTACCGAGGTAACAAGCATAACCGCCAAACTCTATAAAAAAGAAGCCACCAAGCCTCTTGAGATAACGAAACAGCCTAAGGACTATCAGATGACCTCGTCTATGGAGGAAGCAACCTTTACTATCGAGATCAAAGGCGGCGAGCCGAATTACTACTATGACTGGTACGTTGAGGGTGAAAAGAAAGCAACTCACGGTGCTACCTCGGCCACAAGCGACAGTTTCACTTATCAAGTAAGTGATTATGATTTTGATTATGTTCAGGGTTCCTACCTTGATGTAGTATGCTATGTTACCGATATTAAGGGCACACAGGTTTCCAGTGTTACCGCTAAGCTTTATAAAAAAGAGATGGCTAAGCCTCTTGCAATAACGACTCAGCCTGTCAATTATCAGATGACCTCGTCTATGGAGGAGGCGACCTTTACCGTTGAAGTCGAGGGCGGCGCACGTAACTATCTCTATGAGTGGTCTATAGTTAAGGACGGTACCGTAACAGATGTAGTTGCTCACGGTATTACGTCAGCTACAAGCGATACTCTTACCTACGTGTTCTCCGACTATGATTTCGATGATTACCGTGACATCGAGGTTTACTGCGTTATAACCGATAAGGAAGGCTATAAAGTTACCACCGAAACTGTAGAGGTATTTCAGAAATAAATCATCTGTCAAACAAAAAATCCGACTGTTGTCAGTCGGATTTTTTGTTATTCAATATACGTGCTATCTCGATAAGCTGTTTTCTTGAAGAAACTCCAAGCTTGCTGTAGATGTTTTTGTTATGGTATTTAAGGGTGTTTTCCTTTATATTGAGTATCTCAAGGACGTCCTTCGTGCCCTTGCCTTCGACGTAGAGTTCGTAGACGTTACGCTCGGTGGGGGTCAGCTTGCAGAGCTGGGATTCAAAGTAGCTGTAATCCTCCTCGGATTCTGTGATCTCGTTAACCGCGGGAGCGGTAACGGTAACAGGGGCAGCAATTTCCTGCTTTTTAAGCTCCTGTATCATAAGATAGAGGGCTATAAGGAAGAGCTCTGTTACTATATAAGAAACGGAAAGAAATTCAAAATCTATCTTTACAAGCTGTTCAAGGAGCCATACCCCTATATTACATCCCGCCGCAACCAAAAGTATCACAGCGTGGGAGGGGCTCTTAAGCTTCTTTGTAACAGCGGAATATACGATAATAGCTATCATAGCGGTAAAATGCGCCATAAGATAGACAAGATATACGACGTGGAGGCTTCCGTATTCCTTGTTGAGAACGGTGATGCCGTTTACCGTTTCAAGGGTCACTGACTTATAGTAGATATCAAGATATCCCGGACTTGCCGCAATGAGAAATACAACTATGCTGATGCCAAAAAGCACCCAGCCTACAAAACGGCGGTACTTAACACCGCATACGTGTATTATTATCATAAGCATAGCAAGGGGAAGGAAAACCGAGCCTAAATAAGCCAAACGGTTAGCGTGCAATGCCCATTCAAGAGTTTTTGCCGCAGAGAGGGCAAAGTAACCCATATTGACTACAAGCACCGAGGAAAACAGCAGATAGAACCATTTGTCCTTTTGTTTTACCAATACACAGTAGCCTACAAGAAGTATCAGGGAAAGAAATACGGTGGTAGCGTATATCACCGACATACTGGTACTTTTATCTCCTATAGAACTGCATCCCGAAAGCAGAAGCGGAAAAAATACAGCCCCCGTAAAAAATGCAAGCCTTTTATTCATTATTACTTCCTTTAAATAAATCTGTCAAGGTCAGCCTTTTCCTGTACAATAAACCAAGCTTTGTCTGCGCGCCAACGTTTCCAAAACTTACGTTCATATTATAGCATATAAATATTCTGTAGTCAAGGGAATATCCCACCCTTTTCCCACCCTCAATGTACAAAAATATCTTCTGTCCCACCCTTTTTATGTGAATAGTGTGGGGACATAGTGTGAACAAATTGTTATAATGAGGTTGCAGGGTCAAGAGGGCATACCTGCCTTTTCCAAAAAAGGGGTGCCCACAGGCTCCGCCTGCGCGCCAAATCAAGCGGAGCCCACCCCAAACTTTGCAGACGTATCATAATATATTGTATATCATAGGAGGTAATTATGGCAAAGCATAATTGTGCTCTTTGCGGTGCTGAGATAGGACTGTTGGCACAGCAGCAGCTGGCGGATAAGAATTACATATGCCGTAAGGTATGCGTAAAGAAATGTATGAAGCTCTTTGACTTCGTTCCCGCAACGCTCGATCAGGTCAAGGCTCATATAGAGCAGGTGGATTTCGGTACGAAGGCTTGGGAGCAGATATTCGTTCCGCTTCTTAAGACTAAAAACAAGGAAGAAAAGATAAAGGATTTCGGTCAGTACGGAGCGCTCCGCGTCTCCCCCTCCACCGGACTTGTTGCCCTTATCCAGAACGACTATAAGTTTTTTATATTCGGAAAGACCACAAAGGCTTGCGTTTACCGTTTAGCTGACCTCTATACATACGAGTATGACAGCGAGGTAACGAAGGACTCCGAGGGTAAGGAGACGGTCAAGCATTTCTGCTATCTCGGATTCAGAAACGTTTACGGGTTATCCGAGATCCGCCTGCCCATAAGCAGTGTAGCTGCATTTAATGAAATGGAAAAGTATTTTGACACACTGTTCGGAATACAGAAAACCCTCAGAAACTCACTCAACAATGCAAGACGTCAGATAAACGCGGTGAAAAATGTTACCGCGGCTGTAAAATCGATAGTTTCCGGCGAAAATGATGTCGAAAAAGGTAAAGCTGCCATCGATGCTCTTGATGCCAACGCTTACGGCGACCGTACCGAATGGATAAAGAAAGCCGACGAAGCTTTGGCATCTGTCAAGTAGGGTGACATTATGGATTTTATTTTTACATCGCTACCGACAAATCTTACCGAGCTTATGGAATTACCTGAGGCTATTCTAAATTCCCCTTACAAGACAGCTGCTATTACATTAGTTGTGCTATGTAACTACGGCAATGACCCCGGCTCGACCTTCGAGATGCTTGATTTTCTTAAAGGGCCTGAGAACGTAAGCGAATATGAAAAGCAGTTTATACGTGAAAGATTAAAAGGGAAGGAATATAAGACCTTTTCTTACTTTAAGGGTGCGACTCCCGAAAACGGCTATACCCCTATAAAGCCGTATACTGTATCGGTAAGTGAAAATCCCTATTCTTTTCCCGATGAAAACTGGGCTACGCTGTATGTGAAGAGCTCGGGAGCGGATTCTCCGAGGGGTATCAAGCTTCGCAAAAAGCCCTCCACAGGGCAGTGGTTCTTAAACGATATCCAATGCTTGTCGGATATACGCATACCCGTGGTTGATGACCCCTGGGCATAAATTAAGAAAATATTATAATTACAGAAAGGAAGATAGTCATGAAAAAGTTTTTAGCATTATTACTTACGGCATTTATGCTTATTGCCCTTGTTGCTTGCACGGGAGGTAAGGCTCCTGCAGAAGATCCCGATACCCCCGATAAGCCTGCAGAGACGGCGGGCGACGGTCTTAACACCGCCTTATTTACTCTTGAATTTGATAAAGATGTTTGGACTCTTGACGAAGAAAGTGCATCTGACGACGAGGAATATTGCTCTGCAAATCTTCAGATATTAGACCCCGACGACCCCGAATATTATCTTATCAATGTTGATATCTCCGCAAACATAACCGATCCGTATGATTTCCGTGAGGATATTGTTTACTACGGCTTTGATCAGTACGAGTATGCCGAGAACAACTCTTACGAGCTTGTAAACGTGGGCGGTGTTGACTGCCTCAAGTACGAGGGCGAGAGCTGGGGTGAGACCACTGTTAAGTATCTCGGCAGAGCTGAGTCGGCAGGAGCTACCGTTGAGGTTGCGGTTAGTGCGGAGGATGTCAGCGACAGCCGTATTGCTACGCTCCTTGAGGGTCTTAAGTTCACACTTGCCGATACAGGCAACGAGGACGGTCCCTGGGAATGGGAGGGCGAGCCCTTCTCGGCAGAGGATGCTTCTGTTGCGGCAGGCTCCTTTACCGTTGAAACAAAATGGCTGCCCATAAACGAGTACATAAGCACCTTTGAGACATTTGAGCACGACGTTGCGGCGGTAGGCAATACAGTATACATTCTCACCGAGGGTACGCTTAAGCAGTATGCTTACGACGGTTCCGCTCTTAATTATGAAAAGGATATCGAGCTCGAAGAGGATGGTTACGACGTTATCCTGAAGACCGACGACGGTTCTGTTTGGCTTACGGGCGGTATGAACGACCTTATCTGCATCAAGGACGGTGCAGTTGCCGAGACCTACGCGGATCTTGATACCGTTGCGGTATCTCCCGACGGTACGTGGGGTGTAAGCTATTTCACCTCCAACGAGTGTAAGATGATCACATTTAACGGTGGTACAGCCTCCGCTACAGATATTACCTTTGCAGAGCTTGATATGGTATCCTACGTTAAGGTAGACAACGATGCCTTCTACGTATGCGGTAACGCCGCAGACGAAAGCGGGCACAAGGTATTTATCTACAATAAGGACGGTGTACTGCAGAAGACGCTTTGCGACGGCGAGGGCGAGGGCTTAGGCAGCATTACATATTTTGCAAAGACCGGCAACGGCTATATAGGCTTTGACGGAAATATGCGTACCGTTCTTCTCTGGGATGCTGACGGCGCGTTTATCGCCGAGCTTGAGGACAGTGACCTCTTCGGCACAAGCTATCCTTGGTTCTGCGGTTCGGATATGCTCTCCGACGGCTCTATCATTACAGTCATGACCGAGGACCGTGCAGATGAATCTGCTACCGAGCTTGTAGCATTTATTGTAAAAGGCTTCTGATATTTGTCAAAAAAATAATAAAGCTCTGATGATTTATCAGAGCTTTATTGACAATATATTAAATAATTGTTACAATATATATAGTAATATTGAATTGAAAGGAGTTTCATTATGGGACTTATTAAAGCAGGTATAGGCGCCATCGGCGGCGTATTAGCAGATCAGTGGAAGGAATTTTTCTATTGCGATGCAATGGATACAGATACTCTTATGCGCAAGGGTCAGAAGAAGACCTCCGGTCGTTCTTCCAATACCAGAGGAGAGGACAACATCATCTCCAACGGCTCGGGAATTGCAGTTGCAGACGGACAGTGTATGATGATCGTAGAGCAGGGTAAGGTTGTTGAATTCTGTGCAGAACCCGGTGAATATACATACGATACCTCCACAGAACCCTCTATCTTCTCGGGCAAGTTAGGCGACTCCATCAAGGAGACCTTCAAAGCTATCGGTAAGCGTTTTACCTACGGCGGCGACACGGGTAAGGACCAGAGAGTTTATTATTTCAATCTCCTTGAGATAATGGACAATAAGTTCGGAACAGCTAATCCCTTTATGTTCAAGGTAGTGAATAAGGAGATCGGCATGTCAAGAACGGTACAGATAAGATGTAACGGTGTTTACTCCTACAGACTTACCGATCCTATGCTGTTCTATACCAGAGTTGCAGGCAACGTGGCAGGAGAATATACAAGAGACCAGCTTGATTCTCAGCTCAAGACAGAGTTTGTTTCTGCTCTTCAGCCTGCGTTTGCACAGCTTTCCACACTCGCACTTCATCCCGCAGAGATCCCCGGTCATACCACAGAGCTTAAGCAGGCTCTTAACGAAGCTCTCAAGCTTGACTGGACAGAGAGACGCGGTATCAGCGTAGAAAGTGTAGCTATCAACCCCATCACCCTCACACCCGAGGATATGCAGAAGATCAATCAGATGGAGGATGCGGCTACCATGGGTCAGAATCCCTTTATGATGGCAGGACGTATGACCGATGCTACCGCCAATGCTATGGAGACTGCCGCAGGTAACGAGGCAGGCGCTATGACAGGCTTTATGGGCATGGGTATGGCAGGTAACGCTATGGGCGGCGGCTTCAATGCAGCTCAGAGCTTCTTTAATATGGGTCAGCAGCAGATGGCTCAGCAGCCTCAGCAGGCGGCACCCGCACCTGCCGCAGGCGGCTGGAAGTGTGCCTGCGGTGCTACGGTAACAGGCAAATTCTGTACCGAATGCGGTGCACCCAAGCCTGCTGACGACGGCTGGAAGTGTTCCTGCGGCGCAGTGAATAAGGGCAAGTTCTGCGCCGAGTGCGGACAGAAGAAGCCCGAGGGTGCCCCTCTCTACCGCTGTGACAAGTGCGGTTGGGAGCCCGAGGATCCGCATAATCCTCCCAAGTTCTGCCCCGAGTGCGGAGATATCTTTGACGAAAAGGATGTTAAATAACTAAAATGAAAAGATTTTTATCGGGTCTGCTATGTCTTATCCTTTGCCTGTCCCTCTTTTGGGGTTGTGCCAAGGGCAAGCCGGAGCAGCCTGTAGAAACAGATGAAGCTATAGATACAGAAGAGATAGTTGACACCGCTGAGACCGAGCCCGTAGAAACCGAACCTGTAACTGATAAAGATGATATAGCCGCCTCACTTGTGGGAGTACGGCAGGCGATGATAGGTACACCCGCTATGGCGGCAGTAGCTTATCTCGGTGCTACCGATTCTATGGAATCGGTGAATACTATGGAGTGGCTTGGAGATTTACTCCCCGGCTTTTTAAGTGATCTTCCGTTTATAACTGCAATTGACGAGGATCACATCATCGGCGACAGATACGGAGAGCTATATCTTGTCGTACCCTGTGACGAAAACGCTTCTGTAGCCATAAACCACGTGGATAAGAATGACGAGGTCACCGAAGTGATCTACCGTTCCGACCACGGCGATCCGGTGCTTGTTTTCGCCAACAATACGGGATATCCCTCGGATACACAGATAAATATCGTTGATAACGAAGGAAATGTTCTTACATATTATCCCGTGCTTAACGATCTGTATTATCTGACTCAGTATTCGGACGGCAGTATATTTGATCTCAGCCCTTATACCGAGATACTTCACCACGAATATACGGAATATCAGGACTATTCCTGGAAGCTTCCCGAGAAGGTGGATATTGTTGACACCTCCTGGGACACAAGCTATATGCTTTCTGACGGCAGTATGTCAAGCTATCATATAAGCTTTGCGCCTGACGGCGTTTATATACAGTGGAACGGTGGTTCACTCAGTGCTCCTTGGGAAACCGTAACGAAGGACGGAGTATGTATGCTCAGGCTTTATCCCGACACAGATGACGAAAGAAGCTTTTGTATGCTTCTCTCCACCGATCACGACTATATATATCTATCACAGGATTTTGTGAACGACGCTGTTCGTTGTGACGAGCCTATATCGTTAATGTTAGAACGAACCTACGGATGAGGAGGTTAATATGGCAGTATTACAGGAATATAAATGTCCCTGCTGCGGCGGAGCTATAGAGTTCAACGCCGCCGTAGGTAAAATGAAATGTCCCTACTGTGATTCAGAGTTTGAAATGGAGTCTCTTGCATCCTACGACGAGGAGCTGAAGAATCAGCAGGATGACAGTATGAACTGGGATACTTCTGCAGGTGAGAGCTGGCAGCCCGGAGAAGAAGAGGGGCTGCGGGTCTATGTTTGCAACTCCTGCGGCGGTGAGATAGTGGGTGACGAAAATATGGCAGCTACCCTCTGCCCCTTCTGTGACAATCCCGTTGTTCTCAAGGGTCAGTTTTCGGGAGATCTGCGTCCGGATCTCGTTATCCCCTTTAAGTTAGATAAAAAAGCGGCAAAGGAGGCTCTCAAGGCTCATTATAAAGGCAAGAGACTTCTGCCGAAGGTCTTTAAGGACGAGAATCATATCGACGAGATCAAGGGTCTCTACGTACCCTTCTGGCTCTTCGATACCGACACCGAGGCAAGTGTGCGTTACCGTGCTACCCGGACAAGGGTATGGAGCGACAGTAAGTATAATTATACCGAGACATCTCATTATGCGGTAACAAGAGGCGGAAGTGTGGGATTTGAGAATGTTCCCGTGGATGGTTCATCCAAGATGGCTGATGATATGATGGAATCCATCGAGCCCTACAACATTAATGAAGCCGTAGATTTTCAGACTGCTTATCTTGCAGGCTATCTTGCAGATAAGTATGACGTTACGGCAGAGAAAAGCATTGAGCGCGCAAACGAGCGAATAAAGAAAAGCACCGAGGATGCTATGGCATCCACGGTACAGGGGTATATGTCTGTTATTCCCGAGCATTCATCCGTACGCTTCAATAACGGCAGAGCAAGATATGCGCTCTATCCCGTATGGATACTTAACACCACCTGGAAGGATAAGAAATACACCTTCGCCATGAACGGTCAGACAGGTAAATTTGCAGGGGATCTTCCTTGCGACAAGGGATTGTTCAAAAAGTGGCTGTTCGGTCTTACAGGCGGGATAACGGCAGGATTGTTCTTACTTTCCTTCCTTATCTGGTTAATATAAGGGGGTATCGAAATGAAGAATTTGTTAGTATTTATCTGTTCGGTAATGCTTCTTATCTGTCTCTTTATACCCGTATATGCCAATACCGACTACCTTATTGATAATGCCGATCTTCTGACCGAAGCTGAGGAAGAAGAGCTTGAAGCAAAGCTCTCCGAGGCAAGCGATAGATTAAACGCGGATATCGTTATCCTCACCGAGGAATATATCAGCACCGATGCCGAGAGCTACGCCGACGATTATTTTGACTATAACGGCTACGGGCTTGACGGTCTTATCCTTCTTGTTGATATGGGCGGCAGAAACTGGCATATATCCACCTGCGGTGTCTGTGTAGACGGATTTGAGGGTGATGGCTTCGACTACGTATCCGAAAATATAGTAGATGATCTGCAGGAAGAAAATTATTCAAAGTGCTTCAATACATTTGCTGACAGAAGCGACGAGGTGATCTCTCTTATCCGTGAGGGGAAAAGCTTCAAGGCTCCGTTTGAGTTCTTTACAACCCTGCTTATCTGTCTTGTTATAGGCTTTGTTATCGCGCTTATAGTTTCTCTCATTATGAAGGCTAAGCTTAAGAGCGTACATTCAAAGTCTGAGGCGGCGGATTATCTTAGGAATGGTAGCCTTAATATTACGGTCGCCCGTGATATATTCCTTTACAGACAGGTAACAAGAACACAGAAGGCGGAAAGCTCTTCCTCCTCCCATACCTCCTCCTCGGGAAGAAGCCACGGTGGCGGTGGAGGAAAGTTTTAAAGTAATAGGAATACACAAAAGCTATCCTCACGGATGGCTCAGAGTGCTGACAAACTCGGTCTAACGCAAGGTATCAGGTAATAAAGCAAACATATCATTATGACAAAGAAAGCAAGCAGAAAGAATAATGGCAAGGGAAACATCGAATTTCCCTTGCCATTCCTTGCTTTTTGCGAAAT
>JAFQHD010000092.1 GCA_017398145.1 Clostridia bacterium | reverse complement strand
TACTCTTGTTGCAACACAGTTCCAGCTGCCATCTTCATTCTCGATCCACTCGTATGTAGCATCGTTCCAATCGTGATTGATAGCATCAATGTCACCCTCGACAGTCTTGGTCTGGGTTGTTGCCCAGGTAACATCGAACTTAGCGGTATAGAGAGTGTCACCGTTTACTGTACATGTTGCAGGCTTTGTCACCTTGGAGGTAACAACAGCTGTTGCTGTTTCTATACAATTTTCGGGTTCTGTGTTGTTCTTACAGATTCTTGTTGCAACACAGTTCCATGTGCCGTCTTCATTCTTGGTCCACTCGTATGTGGCATCGTTCCAATTATGATTGATAGCCGGGATCTCGCGTGTATCTGTAGCTGTACAGCCTACATCACATCTGTCACACTTAGCTGTCTCGGAACCGGGAACGGTACATGTAGCAGGCTTAGTCACAACATAATTTGTGAAACTATGTGTGCTGAAAACAGTTACATTATAAGTAGTAACGTTTCCTGCCTTGTCGGTTGCAACTACTGTGTATTTCTCGCCTGTAGGTGTACCTGCAAGTATGCCGTTAGCTTCAATGGAAACGTTTTCGCCTGTAGTTACGGTTATACTTGCAAAGTTTTCATCGGAATAGGTATACTCTAATTTTTCATATCCGCAATATACCTTGCCGTCTATAAGACCGTTAATCGTAGGAGCAGTCTTGTCTATTACAAGTCCGTCGGTGGAAATGTAGGTTACGTTTCCTGCCTTGTCGGTGATCTTTGCATAGACGATATACTTGCCTTCGGAAGTATAGGTAGGCTTAGCATTTTCATCATAAGTTGCCCATACGGGAATGCTGCCCTGAACCCCATCCTTTGTGAGAGGAGTTTCGGACATATAATACTGAACAGTATCTACGCCGAGACCTTCGTCGGTTGCATTGATAGTAATAATATACTTGTCATTACTGTAGATACCGAAGGTGATCGCTTCGATCAGCTTATCCCAAGCGGTACCGTTCTGAATTGCAATTGTACCTTCGGGAGCAACGGTATCTGTGAGTTTATCAATCTCGCGTTCTTCGTAATATCCGCACTGTGCGAATCTTACACACTCACTACGCTCAATACCCTTTTCGTAAAGAGTAGGAGCTTTTGTCTGAACCCAAGCGCCCATTGTATGACCGAGCTCAGCTACCTTGTCACGGTTTTCGGTTGCGCCGCAGGTGCTGCCGTCATGGAAGGTGTTGTTACAGGTATAAACCGTATAACCTTCCTCGGTACAAGTAGGCTCAACCACAGAGGTCTTTTCGTAGTTATGCTCGATGAGCTCTTCTACGTAGTAATCAACACCGGGTACGTCACCGGTATGATCTACGGGACACTTAGCATTGGTACAGCAGTAGTGATAGATGTTCTTCTCACCGCATTCGGTAGCGTAAACCGTATCCTCGGGGATAAGCTCTACCTTGTGTCCGTAAGCTGTATTGGGAGCTGTCTCTGTCTTGGTATAGTCACATCTTGAACACTTGCTTGTCTGTGTGCCGTCAGTGGTACAGTTGGCGTCACCGTTGTAAGCAAATTCGCTCATATCGTGACCGAGAGCATCGATAACCTCTGTTTCGGAATAAGGAACGTTACATGCACCGTACTTGTTACCGATACAGTCACGTTTCTTCAAACCGGTGTCTGTACAGGTCGCCTCGGTAACCGTATACCAGTCACCCATGGTATGACCTGTAGCTGCGAGAACATTGGTTTCATAATGACCGCATACGCTACAATCTCTGCGTTCCTGACCGTCTACGGTACAGGAAGGATGTACAGTATTATACCAGTTACCCCAAGTATGTCCTGTAGCTGCGATAGTCTCGGTGTAAGTATGAGAGCTATCGTTGCCACAAGTGTAAGTCTTAACACCTGCAGTCGTACAGGTAGGCTGTGTGGTTACAACACCGTCATCATAATCGTGTCCGAGAGCATCTATAGTCTCTGTATAACTGTGAGTACAGTTTTCGTGACCGGAAACTGTTTGATCACAGGTAAATGTCTTTATACCGGTAGATTCACAGGTTGCGGCCTTGGTTACGGTCTCATTGTACTTACAATAGGTGTAATCCGCATAGAAGGTAGTATCCTGACCGAAGGTACAGATATCATCAAGATTATCAGCGCTTAAAGTGAACAGCTCGGTACTGTCACCGGGTACACCTGACCATACGGTGTAGGTACCTGCAAACTGCGCACCTGTTTTGGTAGGTGTAGGAAGGGTGGTTATAGCGGTATTGTAGGGTTTACCTGAGAACACTTCATAATTGTGAGCGCTCTGACCCTGCCAATTACCGTCACCGTCTGCTTCGGCATCGTGATCTAATGTAATATTGAGGTAACCGTATCTCCACTTTGCAACGAAGTGTACGTGCTCGTTGACCATAGCCTGAGGAATAATGGTAGCAGTACCGGCATCGTTTCCGCCTTCAACGGAATATCTGTAGGAGAAGTCGGAATAATTGAACAATCCGTCATTGTTAAAATCATAGAAGACGTCGCCTGTTATCTTTCCCATTTCAGCGTAAGCATCGTCGGGTTCAAGATTAACTATATACTGACAAGGTTCTGCAGAAAGCTTTTTATCCTTGTTTTCATCAAAGATATCATCGCCGTCGTCTATATAAATCTCATAACCTTCAAATACATAGTCTGTTCTGCTTATAAGATGGAATGCAGAATAAACCATATTCCAGTTATGCTCATAGTAGCTGCCGAATCCGTTCTTGTTTAATCTGTCAGGATCAAAGAAGTTATACATAGGAGACAGATTGGTCCACATATGGGCATAATAAAGATAAGAGAACGCGATCTCATGTGCCGACTGGGGATTTGATTCAATAAGCGGCTTTTCGCCGTCGTTCCAAATACCACCCGTGTTCTGAATCCAGGGATCATGGAGATGTACGCCGTTTCCGTTTACCCATTCGTGGTAGTCGTGGATATGACCGCCGTTCTGGTGGAACTGGAATACGGTTGCGTTATCGGGGGGAGTAGCATTCTGCTCGATAGCCCAACGCGCATAAAGTGCCATATCGGCACCGGGAACTGTGCTGGAAGATGTATAGAGCGTACCGCCGTGGGAAGCATCATACCAACCCTCGAATACAAAGTTATCGCGGGTAGGTGCAGGAAGTGTTCCGAAGGTGGAGCCTACCGTGTAGGATGCAACGGAGGAACCGCCGGTACCGTCGTTATCGTAGAAGGTGACGTTGATCTTCTCCGCTACCTTCCACTGTGCATAGAGAGTGGTAGGTGTTGAGAAGTTTACGCTCTGACCTGCACTGTAGGAAGTACCGCTGCCGTCAGCCTTGGTGTTCCAACCGATGAACTCGGAGTCGCCGTTAATAAACTCATTGCCAGCAATGGTGTAGGATTCATACGTAGTAACAGCAGTACCGTTTACAAGATTGATATCGCTGTATTTTACATACTCGGTATCCATAGAACCGGAACCGCCGTTGGCATTATAGGTAACAGCAGGCTCCCAAGCCGCATAGAAGGTGGGACCGTTACCGTAATCGTGATCCTCGGTATGGAAGTGTGTCCAGTTATAACCGCTTGTGGATGTAGGCGGAATGGTAAGGTTTTCTATAATACCTTCGGTAGTAAATGAATTACCATCCGCTGAAAATAGCATGTAACACTGATAATCGTCACCCTTGCCGGTTCTCTGTGCTGCTCTGCGATATCCTTCGGGAGCCGTAGGAGCCGAACCGGGAGTTGAATCGAGGTCGGGAAGCACATATACGTAAGCTGATGCAGGATTATCGGTATAAGAACCTCCGTAGCTTGTTACGTATGTAGGCCAAATCTCGGAAGAATTCTCAGTAAACGTACCGCCGTTTGCATGCCAGTAGATCGGGTAACCGAATACTGCATAATAGGTCTTGGCAGTTGTACTTGACGTACCTGTTACCTTATTAATACCCTGACCCGTAGTAAGGTCATAACCTTCAAACCAGCCTATAAAAGTGGACTGAGAAGGACCGGTGATACCGTATGCAGAAGGATTCTGGAAGGTGACAGTATCAGCCTCATCCTTTGTCAAGGTATAAGAACCGTTGCCGCCGTAACCATGCTGGAGGGTTATATCTACACTGGTATCTTTCGTCCAGACGGCGGTCATTGTTGTACCTTCGTACAAACCGTAAGGCTCGGTATCCCAGTTTTCGTCATGTAATCCGAATAGACCGTTCTGATAATCGAAATACTGGAATATATAACCGTCACGAGTGGGAGCAGGGAATGTATCCAAGCCCATCGCATCCTTGTATGTCTGACCGTATTTGATGTTAACGGTCATAGTTGACTTACCATCGGAGAAGGTACCGCCGTTGGCATCAAGAATCAACTGGTAACTATCCTGTGACCAGTGAGCATACAGTGTGTGGTTGCCCGCTGTTGTACAAGTCGTTGAAGAGGTAACCTTTGTTCCTCCGCTTGCCGCGGTATACCAACCGTCAAAGGTCCAACCTGCTCTAGTGGGTGTAGGAAGTGTTCCGTAAGCAGAATCGTAGGTTACTTCCTGGCTTGTTGTAGATACCGAACCGCCGTTTGCGTTGAAGGTTACGGTGTATTCATTAGCCCTCCATACCGCAGTCATGGTTGTACCCTCGGTCAATCCGTAAGGCTCGGTATCCCAGTTGCTTGTATGCAGACCGAATATGCCGTTCTTATAGTCAAAATACTGGAATTCATATCCTGTCCTTATAGGAGTTGGGAACACACCGCCAAAGGCATCGTAATATGTCTGACCGTATTCGATCGTATAAGTCTTGGAGGTTGTACCGTCCGAGAATGTACCGTCACCGGAATCAAGAGTCAACGGATATCCGGTACTCGAATATACAGCATACAGGGTCATATTCGAACCACTTGTAAAGCTGGTCGAGCCTGTTGTTGCCGTACTGCTGGTAGACCAACCTACGAAGGTCTTTCCGGTAGGGGGTGTAGGAACAACATTGCTTGCTGTATTGAATGTTGTTGTAGTATCGGATGATGTACTGTAGGTAACAGTCTGTGTGGTAGACGATCCTGCAGTACCTCCGTTTGCGTTGTATGTTACCGTGAAACGCTTCTGATTGTATGCAGTACAGGTTGCACACTTGCATACCTCATAGCTGCCCTTATCGGTCCAGGTGTTGTAGTTATGATTACCTGTTGCAGCTATAGACTGAGTAGTTGTTGCACTACATCTTGTACATGTACCCGTCTGAGTACCTGCATTTATACAGGTTGCTGCTGTAGTTGTTTTCCAACTATAGTTGTGACCTAAAGCACTTGTCGTAGAGGAACTAATAGTCTCGCCACATGTATTACAAGTCACCACAGTCGAGCCGCTACTTGTACAGGTTGCGGAAGTAGAAGAAGTCGATGTGCTGGAGTGTGTACACTCCCATACTATAGTCATATCATATACTGAACCATCAGATTTCAAAAAACTACCATCAAACACATCACTGGAATCATACGGATACCAAATATATGCTAAATCTTCAAAGTTAAAAGCGACTGCTTCATAACCACTTTTTGTTGTACAATTAATGATATTGTTCAGCAAAGCATCCAGTGTAGTCATAGTATTACCGAATTGATACGGAATACCAATCAAAAGGTTGAAAGTATGATTAACACCGATATACGAATCATTGAAAAGACTGTATACTCTTACACCAAAACTACTTTTTCTGCCTGTAATACTGTTCAAAGACCCAGTTGTGTCATTCAGTGTTCCGCCATCAAGATTAATTGTCAATTCACACATTCTGGCATAGTTACCGTTAATGTTATCATATATCGCGGCATTAACCGTAAAACTCGGCATCATTCCTACGAGCATTATAACTGTCATTAACAGACATAACACTCTTTTGAATTTACTCATGTTTTTTCTTTTCCTTTCTAAAGATTTTTATCTATGTGAAGAATGTCTCATCGGTTAATCGAATAAGGCATAGGAAAATCGAACAACTGATGTCCGTGCTATGCATATTTCGATTCCGTTCCGTGTACCAAGGGAACGGGAGCGATAGGGCAGAAGAATGCAGAGTGCAGAGTGCAGAATGCAGAATTAAGGAGGATTTTTGTCCTTTGGGTCAAAAATCTTCATTTCATTGTATTCCAAGTGAAGAGTGAAAAGTGAAGAGTTTAGGTTGATTTTGTCCTTTGGGACAAAATCTTCTTTTGATTGAACGGGGATTTTCGATTCATAAATCGAAAATCGACCTTTTCTATTCTCTCTTCTCTATTCTCTTTTCTCTGCAACGGCAACGCCGTTGCTTTTGTTCGACTGACCTATGCCTACCGATGCTCGTCGGCAGCTTTCTTCGTTTACTGCTGACGGTGAAATGATAAAACCTCTCCTCTCTTAACGAGAGAATAAAAGCCGCCTTTGTCGGCGTATCCGCCTTCAATGGTGAGAAAACAATCGGTTATCATCTCTACGGTATTGTTCTGAGAAATAAATGATTCCCGCTTTAAGGTAATTATCAAAATGTCGTTGGATCATTCATTACGAAAGGTAATTATATGTATTATTTCCTCCTTTGTGTATCTGTGAAACCGAATAGTTGTTAACATTTTGTTCAAATGCATTTTGACAGTCTACACCTATTCTATTCTACAATGATACATAGTAATTGTACCATACGAGGTTGAAATTGTCAACAATTTTCCATAGGAAATTGTTAAATTTATATATATAATAGAAAGATATTAGATGAATTCATGTTATATACCGTTTTTATTTGCGTAAACCGTTTGTTGCGGGCGGATGGTATCCGCCCCTACGGGAGGTTGCCGTTTGTTTGTTGTAGGGGCGGTTATTAACCGCCCGTTTTGTTTGCGTAAACCGCTCGTTTCGGGCGGATAATATCCGCCCCTACGGGAGGTTGCCGTTTGTTTGTTGTA
>JAFQHD010000091.1 GCA_017398145.1 Clostridia bacterium | reverse complement strand
TGGCTTCTGAGATACTCAAGCTCTGTTTTAACCGTATTTACTCTGTCAAACACATCCTTTTCCGCTACCTCAAAAAGTCTTTCAAGTCTCTTCTTGGTATTGTGGAAGTCGGGAATGCTCTCAAAAAGACAGGATGCATCAAAGTCGCTTAAGTGCTTCTGGAAAGTACCGAAGCCCTTACCTGCCTCAAGCATAATGAAAAGTGTGCTGTTGTTGTGTGTTACGGAATTGTCGATAAAGCGGTAGCCTCTCCAGAAGTTACCCTCCTCATCGTATGCAAAGTTTTTACCCTCTGCTGTATAAAGGAAGTGAAGAACATTACGCTTTGCGGTCTCCTCGGTCTCCTTTACCTTTGCGCGAATATGCTCGGTAACGCGTTCTATGTTCCGCATAACCCCCTCGGGGTTCTTGAAAACATAGGTGTTTACCTTCTGAATGATATACTTTTTGTCTTCACCGTCGCGGTGATAGGTTACAAGAAATGTCTGATTGATGTTGCCGGTCTTGATCTGCTCGCAACCGAGGTATTCGCCCTCTATTCCGAAAAGAGCTCCTACATGCTGTAAATCCATTATAATAACCTCTCTGTCAAAATAATATAGATTCCTATTACCAATATATTATATCACAAATAATGAATATTTCAATAGATATTCGTGTATATTTTACTCAAATTTACATCCGTCGGCAGAATTACAGATATGTGCCGAAAATTTGCCCTTTAATTTAGGGAATGTCTTAAGGTATTCCTCGGTTACACGGGCAATAATGCTCTCACGGTAATCCGGATCTATGATAGCCATACAACAGCCCTTGAAGCCCGCTCCGCTGAAGCGACCTCCGTATATCCCCTCGGTATCCGCCATTATCTCATAGAGCTTGATAAGCTCGGGAGAGCCTGTTTCATAATTATATATGCTGGAATGACCGCTTTCGAACACAAGCCTGCCGTATTCCTCAATATCACCCATTCTCCAAGCTGCTGCGCCTGCCTGTACACGGTCATACTCGTCGTAAAAATGGGTTGCACGTCGGCGCCAGTTATCGG
Source organism: Clostridia bacterium (assembly GCA_017398145.1). GTDB lineage: Bacteria > Bacillota > Clostridia > Oscillospirales > CAG-272 > RGIG7300. The sequence goes on along the minus strand of JAFQHD010000091.1, from coordinate 25,897 downwards.
GAAGACGATCCTTGTAGGCGTCAAATACCTCACGGGGCACATCCCTTAGTCTGCTTTCGGCAAAGGTTCCGCAGTCAAGCCCTGCATAGGTCTTCATAGCAAAGGCAGCGGACTTCATCTCATCAACCCTTGTGTTAAAGGCAGAGGAGGACATAAGGCTGCGCTCTATACCGCTGAAAAATACCGCAATCTCATAGGGCTTCATCTTCTTCGAGCCCGGCATAAGCTCGTACGTATCGTCCTTGGTGTCAAGGTAAAGAAGTCTGTTCTTCTTAGCCAGCACCTCGCAGCTCATATCAAGCTTCCCACACTTGACACCGATAAAGGCATTCTCCGTCCAGAGAGCGTGCTCTATTATCTCCTGAGGGGTCAGCTTGATAGAGTTGACACGGCAGAGTGCGGAAAGAAAGGCTATGGTCAGCGCCGCCGAGGAGGAAAGGCCGCCTATGGGCATAGTTCCCTGCACTACCGCGCGAACACCTCTGGTCACATCATGCTTACGGCGCAGAGACATTGCAGCCCCCTTGACGTAATCTGCCCACGTTTTATTTGCCACGCCTATCTTCTTCACATTGAAGCAGTGGTCACCGAAGATGTTCATGCTGTGCAGGCTCATCTCGCCGTCCTCGGTGGGGGCGTACATTATATGTATACCTTCACTTATGGCAAGTCCCGTAACAAGACCGTACTGGTGGTCGGAATGAGCACCTATGGGACAAACACGGTAGGGACAGAATGCCGTTAAGACCTCTGTTTCCCCGGGAAATCTGTTTTCAAATACTTCCTGTATCGACAACATTATAAAGTCACCCCAAATTCTTTTTCTAATACTTCGGATAGTGCTGCTTTGTAATTCTTATATGTGTAGTTCGCTTTTATAGATTCAAGACCGTTGTGTCCCCACTCGGGTACACGGTCACGGTTGTCGGAAATATATTTAATGACCTCCGCTAAGCTTTCGGGTTCGTCAGTCTTGAAGAAGAAGCCGTCCGAGCCTTCGGTGATATAGTGGGCTGTGCCGTTAAGGTTAGTGCTCACCGCTACCACTCCGTTAGCCATAGCCTCAAGTATGGATATGCTTGCCTGCTCCTCCTTGGAGGTGAGGATAAACACATCGTTGTCATAATATAGCTTCATCATCTCGCTGTAGGGAATATGAGTGCGGAAGGTAATGAATTCACTTACACCGCATTCCGCTGCGTGCTTCTGAAGATCCTCGTAATACTTTATCTCCTCGGGCACGCTTGCCTGACCGAGGATGGTAAAATGAATATCCTTTAATTCTTCCCTGTCCTTTAATATCTTGATAGCATTGACAAGGACGAAATGGTTCTTGTAAGGGCGGTATTTGCCAACATCGAGGATGTTTAATATACCTTCCTTAAAGTAGCTTCTGTTCTCGGCTTCGGGATTGGGCTCGTGAACATAGGGCAAAAAGTAGTCGTGAGGCAGGATATGAAATTCATCCCCGCGGTATTTAAGATCAAAGACATCGTGTATCTTGACGGTAGTCATACGGACCTTTGGGAAAAGCGAGAAGACAAGCTTCTTCTTAAAGGAAAGCTTTTCGCTCTTATGAGTGTAGAGTCCTGTCTGGTTGTAGAGTATACGCACCTTGATCCCACAGAGCTTGCAGGCAAGGTTGACCACAAGGTTGGAGGGCATACGGTAACGCATTATGACCACATCGGGACGGTATCTTCTTACCTCTCTTATCATCCACCAAAGTGAAGGAACGAAGCTGTCAACCAGCTTGCTCTCATAGGTGGAAGCATCGTATTTCTTCTTAAGACGGCGGTCGATGAGCCTTCCGAGCAGTGAGAGCTTCATTTGCTTAGGAACAACGACACTGTGGTCCTCTACCGTGCCTCTTGCCTGTACGAAGTATTCTACCTCGTGTCCGTCAGCCTTCAGCGCCTGACATATGGGTATCTGGTTGGTATGGTATCTCTGTGCTGCTATAAGGATCTTCATTTAGCATTTCACCTTTCTCATCGTCTAATCTGATGGTTATATATGCCGCGTATATTGCAAAGAACAGGTACAGATACTTATTGTTAAGCATATTGGCACCTATGTCGTTTATAAGGAACACAACGGCTAAAGTAAGCATAAGTATAGAATACTTTCTCTGATTCTTAAGCATAGGTATAAGCTTGGTATAAACAAAGCCGTATATACCGTAGAAGAGCACAAAGCCTATGCTTCCGTAGCCTACAAGCACCTGTATGAATGTAGAATGGGGAGGACGGCGTACGCCGTGAAGAAGCGAATAGAAATATTCGTACTGCTCGGGTCCGTAGCCGAATACGGGATTGTCCGACCAAAGCTCAAGACCGTACTGTATCATACCCGAACGGGTCAAAAGCGAGTCGTCTCTCAGTGTCCCTCCGTCGTCCTGAAATATCTCAAACACCTGTGCTATACGGAAGAGAAAATAGTTACTCTCTCTGTCCGCAAACTCAAGCACGAGATATATGGCAACTATGAGCACGGCGGCTATAGCCATAAAGCGAAACGCTATACCGTTCTTTGACTTGAACATAAAGAGCAGAAGCAAAGCCACACCCATAAGAAGGAAGGACTTTCGGCTTCCCGCACCCAACATAACGAAGGATGAAAGTACAAGAGAGATAAGACACCAATATTTCTTTTCCATCATTATGTAATAGAGAGAAAGGATATTGAGCACGGTACAGTAGATACCCATACCGTTAGACTGGTTTATCTCCTGTCCTATACGGCCGCCTACCGATATCCTCGATATGATCTCGCCTACACCGTAGTAAGACACGGTATAGAGGCACATAATGACTGTGCCTACATATATCGCCCAAAGTACAACTCTGAGATCCTTTTCGTCCTGTATATTTATTCTTATCATCAGGTAAAAGCCGAAAAGCTGTACGAGTGTAGATATAAAGCCTGTAACACCTGTATCGGATGGAGCCCAGAAAGTGGTCAGCATAGCGTACATAACAAACAGAAGCAGAGAAAAGAAACTGTAATCAAACTTGAAACCATCCTTGGTTATTATGAAATTAAGAAGAGAAAAGGCTATTGCACCAAGGAAAAATATATCGCTTATGAAATTCAACCTCTCTGAATACGCCAAGACATACATCGAGTATATGAACAGAGTAAGAAAGACCATGGACATCAGCTTGAAAAATCCGTATTTCTTTTCAAGCTGAGGGCTTTCCAATCTCATGGGATGGGTCATCGCTTATCTCCTTAAAGATTATTTTTATACCATTCGATAGCTAACTTGATACCGTCGGCAAAGCTGTAGTCGGGGTCGTAGCCCAGCATTTCCCTTGCCTTTGAGATATCGGCATTGGAATGCTTGATATCGCCTGCACGGTCGGGACCGAAGTTAGGCTCAATGTCTACACCGAGTGCCTCGGTGAGGTTGTAATAAACGTCTATAAGGTATTCTCTGCCGCCGTAGGCAACATTGAACGCTTCACCTGCATACTTATGGTCAGCCTTACATGCCTTAAGATTAGCCTCGATCACGTTCTCGATATAGGTGAAGTCACGGCTCTGCTTGCCGTCACCGTTGATGGTGGGCTGCTCGCCGTTTAAGAGCATCTTGATGAACTTCGGGATAACAGCCGCATATGCTCCGTCGGGAGTCTGACGGCGACCGAATACATTGAAATAACGCAGTCCGTAGGTATCAAGACCGTAGTGGCGGGTATACTGCTTACCGTATTCCTCACATACGTGTTTTGTAAGTGCGTAGGGAGAAAGGAGATTTCCTTCTCTGCCCTCGTACTTGGGAAGGTTGGGCTCGTCACCGTAAACCGAGGAGCTGGATGCGTATACGAACTTCTTAACGCCGTTCTGAGCGGATGCCTCCATCATATTGAGCGTACCTCTGATATTTATCTCCTCATAGAGCAGAGGCATCTTGATGCTTCTGGGTACAGAACCCCAAGCCGCCTGATTAAGTACAAAATCAACACCCTCGGTAGCGCGAAGGCAGGTATCAAGGTCACGGATATCACCCTTGATGAAGGTGTAGTTGGGGTTATCAATAAACAGGTCAACATTCTCCTGCTTGCCTGTGGAAAGGTCGTCAAGGCATCTTACCTTGTACCCCATACCGAGGATAGCCTCACAGAGGTTTGAACCGATAAAGCCCGCACCGCCTGTTACAAGGAATGTGGTTCCCTCGTCAAATTTTAAATGCTTGTAGCCCATTGCTTATGCCTCCAGTATATCTGCGATTCTCTTGCAGGCAAAACCGTCACCGTAGGGGTTGGATGCCTGACTCATCTTGTTGTATTCCTTTTCATCTGTAAGAAGGAGCTTGAAGTTATCGTATATTACCTGCTCGTCTGTTCCCACAAGCTTCAGTGTTCCTGCCGCTATACCCTCGGGACGCTCTGTCGTATCGCGCATAACAAGCACGGGCTTGCCGAGAGAGGGTGCCTCCTCCTGGATTCCGCCGCTGTCGGTAAGTATCATATAGGAGCGTGCAAGGAAATTATGGAAATCAAGGACCTCAAGAGGCTCGATGATGCGGATACGGTCGTCTCCGCCTAAGATCTCGTTTGCGGCTTCTCTGACAACGGGATTCATATGGATAGGATATATAGCCTTGGTATCGGGGTGCTCGTCGATGATACGGCGGATTGCTCTGAACATATTACGCATTGGCTCGCCTAAGTTCTCGCGGCGGTGAGCCGTTATCATAATAAGACGGCTGCCCTCTGCCCACTCAAGCTGAGGGTGTGTATAATCCTCACGTACCGTAGTCTTGAGCGCATCTATTGCGGTATTGCCTGTGATATAGATATCATCCGCACATCTGCCCTCACGGATAAGATTGTCTCTTGACATCTCGGTGGGAGCAAAGTTGTACTTGGAAATAATGCTTACCGCCTGACGGTTAAACTCCTCGGGATAGGGAGAATAGATATTGTATGTACGAAGTCCTGCCTCAACATGACCTACGGGTATCTGCATATAGAAGCATGCCAAAGCGGTAACGAAGGTGGTGGAGGTATCACCGTGTACGAGAACTACGTCAGGCTTTTCCTTTTCCAGAACCTCTTTTATGGTGTTAAGAATATTTGTGGTAACGTCAAAGAGGGTCTGCTTGTCCTTCATGATAGAAAGGTCGTAGTCCGGAGTAACTCCGAAGGCATCAAGCACCTGATCAAGCATCTGTCTGTGCTGACCTGTTACACATACCAAGGTCTCTATCTTCTTTCTTGATTTAAGCTCCAGTACAAGGGGACACATCTTTATTGCCTCGGGTCTTGTACCGAACACGAGCATTACTTTTTTCATTATAACTTATACACTCCTTCAAGCTGACATACGTTTCTGGTATCGAGTATTATCTTATCCTTAAGCTTATCGTCAGAAGCCTTGATCTCATCGTGGCCTACCATGATAACGACTATCTCAACGTCCGATAAGAACTTGTCAAAATCATGATACTGATTCTCTACGATGTCCTTTGTGACATAAGGGTCGTAGACCTTGACACCGTGAGCAAGATGCTTCTGCATACACTCAAGCATCTGCATGGTGGGGCTCTCACGGATATCGTCTACGTTTTCCTTATAGGTCATACCGTAGATACCTACCTTTGCGGGGTCAGTGATGCCGTGCTCCTTCATAATGGTGGAGATACGTTTAAGAACGAACTCGGGCATGGAGTCGTTTATCTTTCTTGCCGCAAGGATGATGTTGGCAAGCCCGGGATAATCGCCCACAAGGAACCAGGGATCAACAGAGATGCAGTGACCGCCTACACCCGGACCGGGGGTAAGGATGTTTACACGGGGATGCTTGTTTGCGATACGGATGATCTCGTATACGTCCATATCGTCGCTGCGACATATCTTTGCAAGCTCGTTTGCAAAGGCGATATTGATATCACGGTAGGTGTTCTCCACTACCTTGGTCATCTCGGCGGTACGGATATCCGTTACAACTATCTCGCCCTGACAGAAGGATTTATAAAGCTCCTTTACCTTTTCGCCTATAGCTCTGTCGTCTGCACCTATGGTACGGCTGTTATGCTCAAGCTCGTATACCATATTGCCGGGAATAATACGCTCGGGAGCGTGAACGAGGTTGATATCCTCGCCGATCACAAAGCCGTTTTCCTCGATGATAGGACGGACAAAGCGGTCCATGGTACCGGGAGATACGGTAGATTCCAGAACCACGGTAGCTCCTTTCGGACAAACCTCCATGACCTTCTTTATAGCCGCTACGACATAGCAGGGATCTATCTTCTTACTTTTCTTGTCATAGGGAGTGGGAACCGCCACGATATACATATCGGTAGAGATATACTCCGTGGAGAACTCGATACCGCAGTCAAGAGCGTTGGCAAAAAGCTCGTCAAGACCCTTCTCATCAAAGGTTGTCTTGCCTGCCTTAAGTGTGTTTACAAGCTCACTGTTGTAGTCTGTACCCACTACCTCAACACCGTGAGAAGCGAACATAAGTGCTGTGGGAAGTCCGATATAGCCTAATCCGATAACATTAATTTTAGACATCATTTACCACCTATCATCCTTTTGATCTTTACTTTTATTCTGTATAATCTTGTTCTGTTGTAATAATATTTTCTTGCCTCTTTGTATCCGTCTTCACCGAGAACCTTGAAAAATCTGTTTCTCGGAGGAGGAGTGGATATGGAGGACTTTAATTTCTTATGAGTCTTTTCCGCGTGGGGGATGTTTGATTCAACTATCTTCGCGTTTTCGATACCCGATAACAGCTTTTCGCCCTTAGAGGTATGGGTGAGAAGTATCGAGGTTCCCTTATCGTCGTTGAACTCATCGGTCAGCGATTCAACACCCCAATAGTCACCTGCAGTTATATCAGAGTAGTTGTTATAGCCTCTGAAGTGACAGCGGTAACAACTGTTGCGGAGATAATCGAAGTAGTTGAAATACTCGCATTCTTTTCTGGTCATCTTAAGGGTACTGCCGTCCTCAAAGGTTACGAGGACGTTGCTGTATCGCCAGCCGTCCGTCTTGTCGCGGAACTTAAAGTCAACGACCTTCTTCCCCTGCTTTGTTTCAAGAGTCTTGATATATTCGTCAAAGACCTTCGGACTCTGTACACCGTGACATATAAGGTCAAGTGTATAGAGGTTATCGTATTTATCACCGAAATAAGTCTTGATCGCAGCTATCTGACAGGGTGTACCCGTTGCAAGAACGGGGAGACCCTTCTCAAGCTCAGCACCAAGCTCGGTGTAGATACTGCCCATATCTGCTTGTACGTACTTTGACCCGCGCATTGCCGCAAACTCGTCCATATTACGGGCGATCGCGTGTACAGGCTTCATATCGCGGTAGATAACGCCTGACACAACACCGCCTGCCGCAAATATCCTTTCTGCTATAAGTCCTACAGCACCGCCGGAGGAAGAAGCTTTGCGGTTATCCTCGTTTTTATCACAGAGCGCAACCACTCGTGTGGGCTCTGCCTGCTTTTTATCCTTGTTCACGGGACAGAGCTTCATACAGGCTCCGCATTCGGTGCATTTTTCGCTATTGATAACCGGAGTATAGAAGCCTTTTATGAGCTTTATTTCGATAGCTTTTTGAGGACATCTCTCGGCACAGAGCATACAGCCTGTACATCTTATGGGATTGGTGAACTCAAATCCCCTCTGTCTCACTATCTGCTCGGGTATATCAGCTCTTTTGTTTTCCTCACCCAGTACCTCTGCGAGAGCATCAAAGAAGCTTTCTGCCGAGCCTGCCATATGTCGGCGGTTATTGTCGATAACAGAGCGAAGCTCCTTGTCAAAGAGAAGCTCGTCTGCCTTCTTAAGTACACTATCCCAGTCATCAGCCATAGCATCCGACAGAGTGAAGAAGCAGTCGGAAAGTCCCATATGCTCAAGGGCATCCTGAAGCTTACCCTTATACTTCACACCGAAATCGGTATGATCTATAGATATAACCGGAGTTGAATTTCGAATTGAAAGAAGTGTTCCGTGGAAGAAGTTTGTCAGTGTCAGGTCTGCAAGTCCGAAAAGAAGCGACCACTCGAGAGGATTGAGATCGGATAAGAAAGCATCCTCCTCGCCTGTGGAGCTGAAAACTCCTATAACACGGTGGGTGTCGCGGTACTTTGTCTTAAGCTTACGTACCAGATGACGGTTGGTACCCATGGTACAGATTATCCTCTTATCCTCGGGGATACCTGCCCTTTTATATATCATCTTTCTGAAGCTGTCTGGGTCTGTGCCCAGACGCGCATATACGTAATCTATATCAAGAAAGGTAGTAGGATCACAGTTGAAGTTGGTCACCGCATCCTCGGCACAGTAGTGAACGAGGTTATCTGTATAGGCATCGCGAACACCTATGAATTTAAATTCGGAAAGCGACTTACCGAAAGCTTTTCTTCTTTCCTCGGTAACATGCTTCATATCCATACCAAAGGCGGATGCCGCGTAGCTGAGCTTGGTTACTCCCTTACCTATATCAAGCAGATAGGGATTAGGGAAGCCTCGCTTGATCCAGTTCCATACTGCATCAGAGCCTACCGTTACTATATCGTATCTCTCTCTTATGTACTCAAATATCCTCTGCGTGTCGTCCTCCACAATATGTTTAGGTGACAAAGGAAGATATTTAAGGGAGTCACGAAATACCTTCTTGCGCTTTATCTTACGGAAGAACTCAAGGGGATAGCGCACCATACGGGGTTTGAATCTCACCTTGTAGTTTTTTTCCATAGCAAGGCTGGTATAATCGATTATCTCAACCTCGTGGCCGGGAAATCGCTTCTGTATCTCGCGGGAAAGGGAGAGTGACTGCATATACGCACCGTAGTTTATGCTGCGGTGGAATGTCAGTATACCTATTCTCATATTTTTAATCCTTAACCTTTAAATTTCTCCATTTTTTCTTAATGGTCTTGAACATTACAGCAAAGTATGCTATCGCCCATACGCAACCGAGGATCACCGACTCAATAACGCTGCCGTCAAGGGGCTTGTCGGAAAGGGTGATACCGGAAAATACGCTGTCTAAGGGGGATACTGCCTTGATGCCCCAGAAAACGACACCGAAGGCTATGTTAACAAGCAGGATTCCTGCCGACTGCTTCCATGGGAAAACATCACGGAAGCGAATGTCAAGACTCTTTGCGGTTACCGCAAGCTGAAGAATTGCCATTGAGGTAGTAGAAATAAGCGTTGCTACAGCAGGAGCTACGATAGACTGACCGAAAAGCTCAAATATCTTGAAAAGTACGAGATTGAGAGCTGCGTTTGAGCCCAGCGCTCCGATAGAGCACCAAAAGATAAATCCGGTTTTACCGATAGAGTTAAGCACCATACCGTAGTAAGTACACCTCATAAGAAGATGCAGGGAGTATAATCTGAACACCCATACACCCTCGATATATTTTTCACTGTAAAGGATCTTTATTACGTCCTCGGCATAGACAAAGCATCCTACACCAATAACGGCAATAAGTACCATGCTGAGGGTAGTGGCATTGCCCCAGAGCTTTATTGCTCCTCGGCGATCCTCTTTTTTCAGCATTTTTACCATCTGAGGTAAAAGGACAGCTGTAAAGGAGGATGCTATCATAGTTACAGGAAGCTCCTTTGCCGCGTTTGAATATACAGCAAAGCTCTCGGTATCCATAAGAGCACCGATAAGAAGCTTGTCAAGCTCTACGTTAAGCGTACCCACAACAGAGGCAAGTCCCAGAGGAATCGAGAAGGCAAATACCGTCTTCATCATCTTGGTGCTCAGATAGGGCCTGATACCGCCGGAGACCTTAGCTGCGATAAGATATACCGCAACAGAAAATGCCGCCTCTACAAGCACGTAGATAAGCATATAATCCTTGAAGGTCCAGCCAAACCACTGTACCACCATAACAGACAGAAGCAAAGCCAGACCGTTGATGATACGGAATGCTACCAGCATCTTGGGCTTCTTGTAAACAATAAGCAGATTCTCAACACTGGAGCATACTATCTTTGTCCAGGGGAAAAGTGCCAGAAAGTACAGAAATCCGCGAATGGTATAGTTGTCAAAATATTTTTCGATAAGTCCTACGCTCAGCACCAATGCTCCGCCTACAAGAAAGCTGAGTATGGTATTAAGCGTATAATACAGGGACAGGAATTTTTGCTTTTCTTCCTTGGCATCGGTCTTTGCAAGAAAATAATTCAGGGACTTTGGAAAACCAAGCATCAGTATAGACGTTACAAGATTCACCACCATCAGTATCTGGGAATACGTACCGTACTCTTCCAACGTGCGGAAGCGGGACAGCAGCATGGTCATGACCATTGCTATACCCGACGTTGCCACCTTTGAGAAGGTCAACAGCGTTGCATCCGCTCCCAGACTGGTTGATTTCTTTTCTGCCATTATATCAAATCCTCTATCTGCCTTGCAACGTTGGCAAAATCAAAACGATTTACCTCGTCGGCATTGATGTCAAGTGCAGGAGCTTTGCCCGCCTTGTAGTTCTTATAATCGTTCAGGATATATTCTTTAAGGGCTGCGCGGTCGGCATTCTTTGTTACCTCTTCGTAGGTGATACCAAGTCCTGCCTTCTTGACCACAACGGTTACCTCGCTGTCAGGCACGTCTCCCGATACGAGGGATATGATGGAGCGTCCCATCATAATGTACTCAAGGAACTTACCGGGGAAAACTCCGTTCTCGCCCTTCTCGTTCCACGTAGCGTGGATAAGGTGTCTGCTCGATGCCTGAAGCTCAAGAGACTTCTGTCGGGGAAGCATACCGTGATCACAAATACGGTCCTCAAGTCCGAACTGCGCTGCCTGATCCTTAAGTATGCGGAGGTTGTTGCCTCCGTAATTTATGACTATGTCCTTTTTGGCAATGCTATCTTCGTCACAGAGCTCCTTTAACACATCAAAAAGAGGTCTGATATCTCTCTTGCCGCCGTAGAGCGCACCTAAATAGGTGAAGGAGAAGAGACCGTCGGGCTCTATACCGTCGATATCGATATCCCCTCTGTCAAAGCCGTTGTAGATAACACGGGACTTTGACTTATATTTTTCACCGAAGATACGGGCTGCATATCCGTTGGATACCGCAACAAGGCTGTCAGCCTTACGGCAGACTTTATTCTGCAGACCTGCTCTGTAGCCCTTGGTAAGGGGTGTTGTAAGATTGACCACCATAGGATCACGGAAATCTGCTATCCATTTGACCTTTGGACAGTGCTTCTTCATGACAAGTCCGCAAAGATGAGATGCTATGGGACCGTATGAGGATATACACGCATCATAGGATGAATATTTTTCCTTGTCTGCCTTAACCAACGCTTCAAACTTCTTTGCAAAGCCTATGGAGCGGGTAATCTTGAGTATCTCCCTTGCCTCGGTCTTGGCTTTTTGTATAAGTGTCTTTTTCTTTTTTTGAGAAGGTGCAGACTGAGGAGCAGGCTGCTGTCCTGCTGCTCTTATCTTTTCCTCGACGATTATCTTGTCGATATGTGTTATATTAAGCTTGGTAAGCGCTTCGTCAAAGGAGTGATCAAGGTTGCCGAAGGGCTTGACACATACAACGTCCACCTTGTTCCCTGCCTCGGCAAGTGCCTGTGCCAGCTTTGTGGGTCTTATAACACCTACAGTCTGACGGGGAGCAAAGTTGTAGCTTAAAATCAAAATTTTTTTCATTTATTCCTCAATTCGCAATCAGAGATTGATGTATTTGAAATACTCGTCGCTTATAGCCGCCTCATCGTTCTGCCAAGCTCTGCGGTAGCCGCGTTCGGCATAGTTCTTTCTCATTTCATCATCTGTGAGCATTGCGGCAAGAGCGTCGGCAAACTGACCGTGGCTCCAGTTTTTGTTTTCATAATCAAAATCGGGTATACCGTCGAAAACGGGAGTTATTATACCGTTATCCGCATTTTCCCATTTGTCGGGTCGGGTAACACGGTATTCGTCATAAAGAATCTCAGCGGGACCTGTGGCACAGGCTGTTGAAACCACTGCAGTCTTTGTGGTCATTGCCTCGATAAGAGCATTCGGGAAGCCCTCGCTTATAGAGGACATAGCGTATACATCGCTCTTTGCCACGTACTTAAAGGGATTTGCACTGTAGCCCACAAGAAGTATGTCATCTGCATACTTATTACGCTTTGCCATATCACGAAGCTCTTCTTCAAATATTCCTCTGTGACCTACCAATACAAGTCCTGCATCCGGTACCTTTTCCTTGAGAAGCTCAAAGCTCTTGAAGAGGTCCCAATGTCCCTTGTGCTGGCTCAGTATTCCCACGGTGGATACCACCTTGTGAGTATCATAGAATTTCTGCTCTTCTTCGGTAAGCTCTTCCTTTGACATATCCTCTATATGCTTGCAATCAACAAGGTTCTCGATGGTATAACACTTGTCGGCATCATCGGGATATTTTGATTTATAATACTCCTCCATCTCGCGGGCGTTGAAAAGTATCTCGCCGCCTGATGTGATCATCTTGTGATATTCGGGTGTGTTAGTCTCAAGATCCTCAAAGCCTCTGCAGGAACCCACCCAACGGCACTTGGGCTTGGCAAATCTCAGGGAGATATTGCTGGAGGGTGTAAATGAGAATATTACCTCAATGTTATTTTTCTTGCATATACGGCGTATACGTCTCGCACGCTTAAGAAGGTTGAATACCTTTTTTACGAAATTGTGTGTAGCGGGAATATTAAGATTGATAAGCTCGGCATCTATCTCGTAGCTTTGATCTCTGTCATCGAAAACGATGTAGTAGATATTGTATTTATCCGAAAACAGCTTGGTAAGTCTGGAGGCTACCCTCTCGCTGCCTCCGCTGCGAAGATCCGGAGTAAGAAACGCTATATTCTTCTTTTCGCTCATTTTATCTTCCTCCGTCAAGAATTTCGGCTAAATCCTCTATTACCTTCTCCGGCATAAAGAGCTCAGCCTCTGCTACACAGTGCTTTCTCATAGCCATAACCTCCTCGGGGTGGTCATAGCAGTATTCCAGCTTTTCTCTGAAGGCATCAAAGTCCTCAAGCGGGAAGGAAATTCCCGTCTCGCCCTCTCTGAGCATATCGTGGCAGGAGTTCCATCTGCCCGAGATCACGGGGGTACCCGCAAAGAAGCTGTCTATAATAGAGGCAGGCTGTCCCTCGGTGGGACACTTTGTGGGGAAAAGCTGAAGAAAATATCCGTTTATTACTTCGGTCGTCTTCCAGGCATCGCAGATGCCGTGGTATTTTATATACTCGGGCAGATCTGCTCGGATCCGCGAAAATTCTTCTTCATAATCAGGACAAACAATGCCGTACATATCAAGGGTGAACTTGATCTCGTTCTCGTTGATACGTTTAAGCTCGCGTATCATCTCGGTCACACCCTTAAGGCCTACGATCCTGGACATATAGACCAGCCTATAGGGCTTGGTAAATTCTTTTGGCTGCTCCTCAAGTCCGAAACGGCGAAGCTTTTTGAAATTAGGCACTATATAAAGCCGCTCAAGTCCTCTGTCAACAAGATCACGTCTCAAAGTTTCGGTCTCTACAAATATGCCCTCACACTGCTTCAGTATGGGAAGAGCTGCGGGGTTCTCGTCTATCTCCTCGTGGAGCGCTGCGCCCACAAGCATAAAGTAAAGCTTACGGTGAAAGATCTTATTGATAAGAGTACAGGCTTTAAGCAGGTTGCCGACTCCCGTGGAGTTTGCGGCAACTATGATCTTCTCGCTTGATGAAAAGGAAGAAAGCAAAGCCATAAGAAGCTTGGGCTTGTTGTCTCTTATCTTGGCATAGCAGGTCTGTCTGATGTTTTCTTCACCGTATTTCTTAACAAGCTCCTCAACCACCTCAATGGTCTTGATGGTCTGTCCGTCACAGGCATTATCTCTGTTAAAGCGTCCGACAACACATATCTTGAACCTTGCCATTTAGATCCCCCCGAACCAATAATCTGTTAATAAGCATATTTACTTTATTATAATTATAATATATCTATAATATTATATCATATAAATACTTTACTGTCAAGCAAAGTCGCTATATGTATAATAAAGGATTTCGGGGAATTTAATGACTTTTTGTACAAAAACACTAAAGAGGAATAGCTGCGGCTATTCCTCTTCATTTTCGGTTATTTCATTGACCTTTACAACTATCTCAAGGACGTGTCTTGTATCCGTCTTTGTAACGGTAACGCTTAAATTCTCATACTCAAATCTATCTCCGGGTCTGGGTAGCTGCTTCAACTCCTCTACCACCCATCCGCTGACGGTAGCTATGTCAAGATCGTTCTCGATATCGAGAAATTCAAACATATCCGCAAGTGCCGCGCTGCAGTCGATACGATACTCGTTGTCAGATATCTTCACAAAGCTCTCAACGATCTCGTCGTGCTCATCCCAGATCTCGCCTACAAGCTCCTCTATTACGTCCTCAAGGGTGATGATACCCGCAGTTCCGCCGTACTCGTCAACAACGGCAGCCATATGGGACTTGCTGTGCTGAAGCTTGACCATAAGCTCGGAGATCTTCATAGTGGGAACAACGTATTCTATGGGTTTGGTTATGGCGCGCAAATTTTTATTCTTCGCCATATAGAAATCCTTTTGATTGATAACACCGAAAATATCGTCGATGGTATCACGGTAAACGGGCAGACGGCTGTAACCACTTTCACGGAAAAGCTTGTCGACTTCATTCCAATCATCCTCGGAATCGACAGCCACAACATTTACTCGGGGCTGTAGAATATCACCGACCTCAATATCCTTGAACTCAATGGCATTACGGATAAGCTCTACTTCTTCCTCCTCCATATCGCCCTCGGTCTCTGCCTCCTCCACCATAGTGAGAAGCTCTTCCTCTATCTCGCCCTTATCCTCGGAGGGCTTGATAACAAGGGATACAAGCATTTTCCAGCCTGTGAAAATAAGGTTGAGAGGGTAAAGAATGAACATAAATACCCGAAGCATAGGTGCCGAAAACATAGCAAAACTCTCGGGTCTTTCCTTGGCAAGACTCTTGGGAGTTATCTCACCGAAGATAAGCACAACAACGGTAATTACTATCGTCGCAACGGTAGTTCCCAGCGCTTGATCTCCCTTACAGATATCAATAAACAGTAGGGTAGCAATAGATGTTGCAACGATGTTTACGATATTGTTTCCGATGAGAATAGTGGATAGAATAGTATCAAATTTTTCCGCCATATTGAGAACCGATGCCGCCCTCTTGTTGCCGTCGGATGCCATATTCTTGATACGGATACGATTGAGAGCAGAAAAAGCTGTTTCGGTTGCGGAAAAATATCCGGAAAATAAAATAAGTACTACTAAAACAATGATCTGCGTTATACTGCCACTGTCCATGATTAAATAAAAATACTCCTTAAAAATAAAAAATTACACGAATGCACAAAAAAGGCAGCTCACTTCCCTGCCGGCAAACGTGTATCAATCGATATTCAAATTATGACATAAAGGGGGTATGTCCAAAATAACTGACTCTCCTAATCATTAAATATCAATGGGTATAATAGCATATATTGGGAGAATTGTCAATAGGGTAAAGTCGAAAAGGATACAACAATGATATAATATCTGTTCTTTCATATGCCGCTCACAGAGCGATATCATATAGAAGATATATCACCCGTTCCGCAAGGAACGGATATCATTGAAAAAAGTCACTTTTGTCGGTAGACAAATGTGACTTTTTTCATGCGAAAGAGCAGTATAACGGTGCGTAAATGTAGGTAAGAAAAACGAAAAGGTGCTTGAATAATCAAATGACTTCAATCTTGCCTATGATATGACGATTAAATTCCGCCAAATCCTCCGCAGGAATCCAGAATTCTTGGTGATAACTTGCCCCTACTGTTTGAATATCAAATTGAGAAATATAGGCATCGTCAATTTCAAAGGTTGTAACATATCCTGCATATCCCGAATCGGCAGATTTCTTGTTCCATTTTTCCGCAATTTCTCGGGCGTATTTTTCGTTTAGAACAGGATAAAAGATAGGTTGTTCAGGAAGTCTTGGAGGATATTCCTTATAATTAGTGCTTGCAATCAAATCCAACTCTGCTTGTCCAACGGGTCTGTATAATCTCATAAAACCACCTCTTACAGCAATAATTATATATCAGCAATGTCAAAATGTGAAGTGAAATATCCTTCGGATGTGAAATAATGACCTGCGGTCATTGTGAAATATTCGGTGTGCCACCGAATGTGAAATGAAATAAATCCCCTCACGCCCGCAGGCATTTCACACGCCGTAGGCGTATTTCACGCAGGTCGTGCATTTCACAAATCCCGCAAGGGATTTATTTCGTTGAAAAGAAACACCATTTGTCTGGTAGACAAATGGTGTTTCTTTTCTGGTGCGGGTAGCAGGACTTGAACCTGTATGAGGGAACCCTCACTAGAACCTGAATCTAGCGCGTCTGCCAATTCCGCCATACCCGCAAATATTTATACACTGCTTTAACGCCATAGTAGTATAGCACAGTTGCGGGAAAATGTCAAGAATTATTTTCAAAAATCACTAAATGCCGCTTATACGATTGCTTTTTGCTTTACTTTTGCCGTATACCCGGTCACACCGATCACGGTTTCTCCGTCTATCTGAAGCGACCTCGGAGAATCAAATTCAACGGTTATTTCCTTACCGCTTAGTACCTCTACATACTTTGTATGTTTAATATGAGTGCCCTTGAATATTGATGGAAATATCATAAGGGTTCTCAGCTTATCCGAGTTGTGGAATACCATACAGGAGAGCTTATTGTCCTTATTAAGTCTGTTCTGATGTGGTGTTGGCATCATTCCGCCGCCGTAAAATCTGCCGTTCATAGTGGGAGCTATCCACACCTTATGGTATTTATGTACTACCCCGTCGACGGTTACGGTAGCTGAGGTGGGCTTATATTTGAACAGCAAGCCCTTGATCGCTATGACAGTATAGTCGATCTTCTTTTCGGGAGTCTGCAAACGCATACGATCCCCCTCTTCACAGCAGTACCCGTCGATACCAAAGCCGATACCGTTGATAAAGTGCTTATCAATTCCTTTTACTGTAACAGTAGGAAGATCACTGAGATATTTATTGATTTCAAAATCAGGCTTGTCTGCCCTGCTCTTTCCTATATCGTGTGCAAAATCATTACCGCTTCCGACAGCGTAGTAAAATATCTTGCAGTTAACGGGAGTATCTCCGATGTCATTGACAAAACGATTAAGCGTACCGTCTCCACCGCATAAAATAAGACTGTCTTCAGCATTAACTGTGTTGATAAAATCGCTATATCTTTCTATTTTAGTCATATCACAAAATACGGCATTTTGATACAGATCCCGAAGCTTGTCAACATCAGATGAAGATTTGCCGTTAGCCGCATATGGATTATATAAAATATAGATCATTAACACTTCTCCTTTTTCTGCATATCTACCACATTTTACGACAGAATTATCAACTGAAAATAAACAGCATATCTTTTTTCGGGTGACTAATTTGATTTTTTATGATAGAATACCCATAATGATATTTCGGAGGACTAAAATGAATAAGAATAAATTGACCGCTCTTTGTCTTGCGGCGCTACTGTGCTGCAGTATTTTTGCAGGCTGTAAGGACAAGGCACCGGAACAGCAAAACACACCCGATCTCCCCGAGGGCGCCGTTACAGCCCCGGTAAGCCCGGAGGAGATGCAGGACCTTATTGATCAGGGTATAATAGAGGACCCCAACGCCCCCAAACAGGATATTGAACCTGCTCCCTACAGTAAAGGTGTTATCGAAAACAACGTGTACAGAAACGAAGCCTGCAACCTTACCCTTCGTATTCCTGCGGGTTGGATAGCTCAGGATGATTACAATCTGTGTACTCTTATGGGCGTTACTTATGATTTTGAGAACGACGATGCAAACCTCAAGGCGATATCCAAGCTGGCGGATATATACGATATGATGGCGTCGGACTCCACACAAGATCAGAATATCATGGTACTTATGCAGGACTTAAATCAGCACGGTTTAGGCGACAAGAGTGCTGCCGAATATCTCGACGTTATGAAGGAACAGCTCACATCCGAAAATACAACCTCAATAAACGCTGACTTTGAGGTGGAAGAGATCACAGAGGTCTCTTATTCGGGTAATACCTATTCAATGATGAAGGTTGTTGCTACACCCGAGGAGGGCACAGAAGTTACCCAGTATTTCTTCTTGAGAGAAGCAAACGAAAGAATGCTCACCGTTATGATGACCTTCCCTTCTGCAGATCCTATCAATCCCGACACTATATTTGCATAAACAAAAGCCCTCGGCGAGGGCTTTTGTTTATGCAATGCAGAATGCAGAATGCAGAGTGCAGAATTGATGTGATTTTTGTTGCAGGAATGCAACAAAAATTCCATTTCATTATATAAGACTGATTAGACATTTTGTGTAATGAAACAAATACAATATATTAAATACAAAAGCAACAAACAACAGAATAGGATTAACTTAAAAATTAAGATGTATGTTTTCGACCTTATGGGAGAAAACTCTCCATAATTCTGCATTCTGCATTTTGCATTCTGCATTCAAAAAAGGACGGTCTTTCGACCGTCCTTTATTAATAAATTAAAGTTCGTTCCAGATAGCAACGAGTGTGCAATCGTGAGCTACTGCGTAGTAACCGCCGTTAAGTACGTCACCTTCGGTGAGAGTGAAGCCGTACATCTCGAGGTACCAGCCGCCGAACTCATAGCCTTCCATGGTTGCTACGGGGTAGTAACCGCCGAAGATATCCATGTAGGTATCGCCTGTGTTGCAAGCGTAGGTTGTGGGAGCGTTGAGAACGCCGCCGTCTGCATCAAGAGTGATGGTCCAAGCCTTGCCTGCCTCGGTGAAGTTGAGAGACCAAGCAACGGTGCCTTCGGGAGCCTGCCAGTTGCCGTCATAGGTGTTAACCATGATCTGAAGCTCATCGCCTGCTGCAACATTGATAGTCTCATAAGCAACGAGGGGATCATTGTCAGAATAGTGAGCATCACCGTATGTGCCTGCGGTAATGTTGTTTACAGCATACTGCCAAGCATCGCCCGTCATCTGAACGGTAAGAGTACCTGCTGCAGGAGCAACGTAGGTATAGTACATACCCTGAGAGCCTGTCTCGATTGCTGCGGTGTAAACACCGTCGTCAGTGATGGAAACGGGGTTGTCCACAGAGCCTACTGCATTGAAAGCAAGCTGGAAGTTAACGGTACCTGCGGGAGTGTTCCACATGCTTGCGGGATCGTAGGTATTAACGAAGATGGTAAGCTCTTCGCCTGCTGCTACAGTCCAAGCCTCATCGTATACAACGGTCTCGTCATCAGACCAGTGACCGTCGCCGTATCTGCCTGCATTAACGTTATTAATAACGTACTGCCAGCCGATGTTGTTGTAATCCGCATCAACTGCCCCCTGCATGCTGAACACGATCACACCGTCTGCGGGAGCAACTACCTTGAAGTAGCGGCCCTCAGAGCCTGCTGCAAGATCAGCGGCGCCCATAGCACCGATAGCGCCGAACATATTGGGAGCGAGGGTAAGAACCTCGGGGTTATCAACTGTACCTGTGGTATCAACTGCCTCGCCTGCTGCGAGAGAGAGAACTACGGTAACGTCGGTCTCGCCGTTATTGAATACGCAGAAGTAATCGCCGCCTGTCATCATTGTGAAGGAAGCGGTACCGTCCTCAGCTATCTCTACGGTCTGTCTGCCGTAGATAAGCATATAGGTGTTAGCTGTAGCGGAAACAACGGAAGCTACGGAACCGTTGCAGTTATCAACTGCTACGTAAGCCTCTGCGCCTGCTGCTACTGTGATCTCGAGTGTATCGCCGTCAGCTACGAGCTGATAAGGCATATCAAAGTCGCCGAGTACGGGCTCGGAAGGCTCATCGGATACACCGGGAGTAAATACGAGTTCCCAGGAAAGTGTGCCTGCGGGAGCGTTCCACTCGTTTGCGGGATCATAGGTGTTGACCATGATCTGGAGAACGTCGCCGATAGCAACGTTAACTGTGGTGCAAGGAACAACGGGATCGCTGTCAGACCACTGAGTATCGCCGTATACACCGGAGGTGGTGTTGTTTACAACGTACTGCCAGTTCTCGGAGTACATAATAACGTCAACGGTACCCTCTTCGGTAGCTGTGTATGTATAGTACATACCCTGAGAAGCTTCGCCAACGGTAGTTGTCTGTACGCCTGCCTCGATTGCGATGGGACAGTTGTAGGAACCAACTGCATCAAAGGATACCTGTACGGATACGGTACCTTCGGGATTAGACCACATATTTGCGGGATCGTATGTAGAAATGAAGATCTGAACCTCATCTCCTGCGGAAACGAGAACCTCTTCGCTGTATACGGGTTCTTCATCGTCAGACCAGTGTGTATCACCGTACTTACCTGCAGTAAGGTTGTTTACAACGTAGGTCCAGCCGATGTTGTTGTAGTCTGCATCAAACGCGCCGGGAGTAACGTAGAGCTTACCGTCAGCAGGAGCGGTAACCGTGTACCAATAGCCGTTGTTACCTGCTGCAAGTGCTAACTCGTCAGATGCCTGAACAGCACCCCACGGTGTTTCTGTGAGCTCAAGTACCTTGGGATCATCCATAGTACCTGTGGTATCGGTGGTAGTCTCACCTGCGGTGAGTGTCATAGAGATAGTGATATCTGCTTCTGTAGGATTGGTTACGCAGAAGTAGTTACCGCCGGAAACCATATTGAAGGAAGCTGTGCCGTCCTCTGCGGGATTGATAACAGTCATTCTGCCGTAGTAGATTACCCAAGCGCCGTTGGAGGAAAGTACGTCAACGGTGGAGTTGTTATCATCGTCTACTGCAACGTAAGCCTCGCCGCCTGCGGGAACGGTGATCTCAAGAGCTGTGCCGCCTGCATAGAGGTTGTAAGGAAGATCAAAGGAACCGATCACGGGCTCATCTGTGGAGGAGCCTGCTGTGAAGGTGAGTTCCCAGGAAAGTGTGCCTGCGGGAGCGTTCCAGGGGTTAGCGGGATCATAAGTGTTTACCATAACGGTAAGAACATCACCCTCGGAAACTGTAAGAGTAGTGCAGGTAACAGGCTCTTCATCATCGGAAGAACGGAGGTCACCGTATACACCGGAGGTGGTGTTGTTTACAACGTACTGCCAGTTCTCGGAGTACATAATAACTTCAACGGTACCGTCAGCGGGTGCGGTGTAGGTATAGTACATACCCTGTGTGCCTGCAGCGATATCGGTGGAGAAATAGCTGTCAGTGATGGAAATAGGATTGTTTGCAGAACCGACTGCTTCAAAAGAAAGCTGGAAGTTTACGGTACCTGCGGGAGAATTCCACATATTTGCGGGATCGTAGGTTGTAACGAAGATAAGAAGCTCGTCGCCTGCCTTAACGTCCCAAGCCTCGTCGTAAGCAACGACCTCGTCATCAGACCAGTGGTTGTCGCCGTACTTGCCTGCTGTGAGGTTCTGTACGTTGTACTGCCAGCCGATGTTGTTGTAGTCAGCGTCAACTGCGCCCTGCATACTGAATACTATCTTGCCGTCTGCGGGAGCGGTAACTTTGTACCAACGTCCGCTGTTGCCTGCCTCAAAGGTATAGCCTGCAGAAGCACCTACGCCACCAAACATATTCTGAGCGAGAGTAAGAACCTCAGGGTTGTCCATTGTACCTGTAGTATCAACTGCCTGACCTGCTGCAAGAGCCATATAGAGAACGATGTCCTCTTCACCGTTGTTGCCAACGTAGAAGAAATCCTTGTCAGCGATCATAGTGAAGTTAGCAGAACCATCCTCTGCAACCTCGATAACCTGACCGGGGAGGTAGCTGATGGTGTAGGTAGCTGCGGTAGCGTAACCAACTGTAAGAACAGAGTTATTGCTGTCGTCAGCCTTTACGTATACGCCCTCGCCTGCAGGAATTGTTACTGCAAGACGGTCGCCGTCTACGTTAATGAGATAAGGATTCTCGTAAGAACCGAGTGCGGGTGCTGCCTCTTCCCAGAGAGCAACGAGAGTGCAGTCCTCGGATACTGCGTAGTAGCCGGACTCAACGTCGCCTGCGGTAAGAGTGAAGTTATACTTCTCAAGGTACCAGCCGGTGAAGTTATAGCCTTCCATAGAAGCGGTAGGATATGCACCGCCGAATACGTCCTTGTAGTAGTCACCGGTGTTGATGCCGTAGCTGGTCTTAAAGCCTGCATCCATTACACCGCCGTCGGGATCAAAGGTAAGAGTCCACTGCTTGATCACGATATCTACAACGTAAATGTTGTAACTGTCATCGTCATACTGTACGCAGAATGTATAGGTGTTTACGGGGAGGTTGGCAACGGTGATAAAACCGTTTTCATCAATAGCAGAAGTCTTGAGGACCTTGGATCTGCCGGTTTCCTTGATCTCCTTTGAGGAGGTGTATACACCGTCAGCGTATCTGATCATAACGAGGTTGTCAAGATTACCGAAGCGAACGAAGTCGTCACCGTATGCAACGGTAGGCTCAAAGCCCTTAACATCGTAGTGATAGAATACCTTATAGCCGTGAACATACTCAACTACAACGGTAACAGGGCCGTTTTCACGATACTGGAGCATATAGCTCTCTGCGCCCTTGATATTTGCCTGAGAGAAACCGCGGTAGCCGTCAGAGGTCTTGATCGCCTTAACGGTATCGTGATCACCCTTAGCTGTTCTGATGATCTTTACATCTTTGTCAAGATTGCTGATTCTGATCTGAAGGCCGTGAGCCTCAAATACAGGATCGGTAACCTGGATCTCGTGGTGGAGAACCACATTGGAACCGTCGTTGTATCTTACAACAACAGTATGCATGCCACCGTGAGTAACGATATAGGTGTATGCGTTGTTGATTATCTTCTTGGATGTTGCACCAACAAGATAACCTGCGTCCTTAACCTCTCTGTAGGTATTGTATTCGCCTTCGGCGATATACAGATCCTTAACGTCATAAAGATTATTGACGTTAATAGTCGCACCGTTAGAGGTTACATAGGGGGTACTGTCTGTAGCATCAGCCGCAAATGAAGGAACGAACATTGTCGCTACCATCATTACAACGAGAACTACAGAAAGCAAGCTCTTGAAGTTTTTCATGGTCTGTCTCCTTTTCTAAAAATATTAATACATAGTAATTATAACAACTGAGTAAAATTTTGTCAACCGAATTAAAAATGTCCATAAAAAGTTTAAGGACGGTTTATATTCCGTCCTTAAGTTTTTATTTTACTTCATCAAAAATCATTATCATTCTGGCGGTCTGTGCTCTTGTGGCCGTGGTATTGGGAGATAACTCGTCAATTTTTACACCCGTGATTATACCCTTTGCCACAGCCCATTTGAGGTTATCGTATGCCCAGCTCTGGATCTTTAAGGTATCATTAAAGCCCTCAAAGGGATCACCCTCTACGGTCATATCCATTCCCTGCTTTTCTGCATAGAGATAAAGAAGTCTTGCGAGCTGAGAACGTGTAATAGACTGACCTCTGCCGAAAACACCTTCTGAAACACCCTTGACATAGCCTTCGTTCACCGCCCAATAAACGGCACCGCTGTACCAATACCCGGGCTTAACGTCGGTCATAGAGCTGTCCATATCCTTGTATTCATCAGTGTTAACACCAGCCATGTTCGCCAGCAAGAGAACAAACTGCTCACGGGTAAGTACGGTATTGGGTGCGAATACGGTATCAGACATACCATTCATATAGCCCTTCTTGACACAGTATGCTACCTCGTCGGCAAACCAATGAGAATCGGAAACATCCTCAAAACGGTTGGTATATTCCTTTACGGGAAGTATATTTTCTTCATAGGCATCGCATACAGAGCAGTCTCTTTGCTTCATGCCCTCCTCGAAGTAGTTAGGCTCAAGGGATACGTACCATTCGCCGTAGCTATGCTCACCTGTCGCAGGGATAACTTCGCTATAGCTGTCAGAGCATACGGAACAGGTGTATACGGTAGAGCCGTCATCCGCGCAGGTAGGCTCTGTTATTGCAGATTCATAGCTGTGTTCGCCTGTTGCAGCGATAACCTCGCTGTAGCTGTCAGAGCATACGGAACAGGTGTATACTATAGAGCCGTCAGCCGCACAGGTAGGCTCGGTGGTTACAGCCTCATAGCTGTGCTCACCCGTTGCGGGGATAGTTTCGGAATAGCTGTCACCGCATATAGAACAGGTGTAAATCGTTGTTCCGTCAAAAGCACAGGTGGGATCGGTGGTTACCGATTCATAGCTGTGCTGACAGCTTATCTCCCACTGAGCGTACAGGGTAACGGGATTGGAGTTGGAGCCGAAATTGGTGACTCTTTTACCTGCAGCATAGCTCTTTCCGCTTCCGTCGGGCTTGGTGTTCCAGCCTGTAAACGTGGCGTTTTCACGGCTGAAGCCATTATTGTCTATAGTATAACGCTCGTACGTCCAGAGCTTCCAGTCCCATGTGAGATATTCGCTGTAGGCACTTCCCTCTCCGCCGTTGGGATCATAGGTAACGGAAGGCTCCCATATCGCCATAAACTCAACGATCGGTACTCCGTAGGGATTGTTTATATTTGCAGCGCTGACACATCTGAACATAGACCAGTCCGCACCGTTATGATTGCCCGAAGGGTAATATGCGCCGCCTGTCGGGGGAATGGTAAGGTTCTCACCGTAGCCCTCCCAGGTAAAGAAGCTTCTTCCGTCAGACTTGATAAGTCCGTAGGCATAGCCCTTGCCGTCTGGACCTGCTCCGTTACCTACACGGCGCGCGCCTTCCTTTACGGGAACGTCACCGTTCCAGTCCGGCATATTGTATCTGTACATAGACTTTGGGTCGGTGGATTCACCCATCCACTCGGCATAGTTTGCCACGTATTCAAGCTTTTTGGTTGTACCGTCGGCAAATCTTCCTCCGTCGGCATTAAACATAATGGGGTAGCCCCATATTGCGTAAAGTGTCACATCAGCATCTACATCATAGACATCAAAATAGTCTGCACCTGTGCCTCTGGCGGTCTTTTCATCATAAGACGTGGACCACTTGATAAAAACTCGCTGGTCTGCACTTCCGCCCTTGGGTTCAAGTCCGTACCGTGCTGTAACGTCGGCTCTCAAGTAAGCAAGAGACAACGGCTCTCCCGCTGTTTTGGTCAGAGTATGGCTTGCTCCCTGTCCCTCGGGACCGCAGTGAAGGGTCACGGTATAGGTTGAAGCAAAAACGCTTGTGGGAATACTGCATACAAGCAGTATCGCAGTCAGAACTACTGCAAAAATTCTTGATCTTGTTTTCACGGGTTTTCTCCTTATATAAGAACTATAATGATTTTACAACGAATGTAAGTAAATGTCAATACTTATCGACTTCAGTTATATAAAATGGAAAAAACAGCTGCCGAAGCAACTGTTTTTATCCTTAATTCTGCATTATGCATTATTCCACGTCTATAACATAGAAATTGTATGATTCGTCGTTGTACTGAACCATGAAGCTCCAACGACCTGCGGTGAGGTTCTCGATTACGAGCTTGCCGTCTACGATATCAGCGGTCTTGAGGTACTTAGAACCTGCTGCTGCCTTGATAGCATTGGAGGTCGTGTACTTGCCGGGTGCATATCTTACGATGTAGAGATCGTCAAGATCACCGATGGTAACCTTGTTGCCGTCCTGAGTGAAGGCAGGAACCTTCTTTGCTACATTGTAATAGTGGAAATGCTTGTAACCGTTATTGTACTCAACGATAAGGGTTACTTCGCCATTATCACGATACTGGATCTTATATTCCTCTGCGTTCTTGATAGCGGTCTTGTTGTTGAAGTTACGAACGCCTGTTGCAGACTTGATCTGTGCTACAGAGGTATAATGAC
>JAFQHD010000090.1 GCA_017398145.1 Clostridia bacterium | reverse complement strand
TCAGGTGAAGGAATGTGCCGCAAGGTTTATTATGACCGCAAAGAACGCGGGTATATCCATAATCCTTGTCAGCCACGTTAATAAAGAAGGCAACATAGCAGGTCCTAAGGTCCTTGAGCATGCGGTGGACGCAGTTCTCTACTTTGAGGGTGAGAGCCGAAGCTCCTACCGTATCATCCGTGCCATCAAAAACCGATTTGGCTCGACCAATGAAATAGGCGTGTTTGAAATGAACGAGGAGGGTCTGACCGAGGTCCCCAATCCCTCCGAGGCTCTGCTTGCAGGCAGACCCAAGGACGTCTCGGGAAGCTGTGCCGTGTGTCTGATGGAGGGCAGCCGTCCCATAATCGCAGAGGTTCAGGCCCTGTGTGTACCTACGGTCTTCCCTGCTCCCAAGCGTACCTCAAACGGTGTTGACTACAACCGTATGTATATGCTGCTTGCCGTTCTTGAAAAAAGATTACGGGCAAAATTTTCTGTAAACGATATTTACTTAAACGTAGTAGGCGGTCTTCGCGCCGACGAGCCTGCGGCGGATATGGCAATAGCCCTTGCACTTCTCTCCTCTCTTAAGGACAAGCCCGTACCCGAAAACGTCATAGCCATCGGCGAGATAGGTCTGGCGGGAGAATGCAGAGCAGTTCCCGCAATAGATCAACGCATAAGTGAGGCTGTACGTCTGGGCTTTGATACCATAATTATCCCCAAGCGGTGCTATACGAAGAAGCTCAAGGAACACGACGGAGTTAAGATAATTCCTGTTTCAAGCGTATTTGAAGCGGCGATGAAGGATATTTAATGCAGAGTGCAGAATGCAGAATGCAGAATTATGGAGAGTTTTCTCCCTTAAGGTCGAAAACTTACATCTTATTTCAGATAGTCATATTCTATAGTTTATTGCTTTTGCATTTTGTATATAGTATTTGTTTCATCGTGCAAGCAGTTCACTCGAGCTTATATAATTGAAATGGAATTTTTGTTGCATTCCTGCAACAAAAATATCCTGAATTCTGCATTCTTAATTCTGCATTCTACATTTTTAAGAATGCCTTGGCATTCTTAAAAAGTGCCTTCGGGCAGAAGACACTTTTCAGAGTAGCTTTATTCTGCTTTGACCGGTTGTTTGCGCTTTATCCTGCCGTAGCGGTTTGGATAATAGTTGAAAAGCTTTCTCGATTTTCCTCTTGCGATAAGCAGCTTGTTTGCATACTCCACGAAGAGGGCGTACAGGGTGGCAAATATCGGTACACCGATAAACATTCCCGTAATGCCCAGCACACCGCTCATAAAGATGATGGAGAACATTACCCAGAGGGCGCTCATGTCGGTGGAGTCACCGAGGATAGCGGGACCGATCACGTTTCCGTCAAGCTGCTGGATGGCAAATATAATAACGATAAACCAAAAGCTCTTTACGGGATCTGCGATAAAGATGATGATCGCACTGGGTATTGCACCGATAAAGGGGCCGAAGAAGGGGATAACATTGGTAACTCCAACGATGACCGCAACTAATGGATAGTATGGCATCTTGAATATCATCAGCACGAAAAAGGTAAGTATACCGATAATGATGGAGTCTATTATCTTACCTATGATAAAGCCCTCAAAGGTCTTTTTGGTCTTACGGGTAATGCGCACCATACGGGATGCGCGCTTGCCGTTAAAGAATGCGTAGACCGTCTTTTTGACCTGTGCGCAGAGCTTTTCCTTGGAGAAAAGAAAGTATATCGAAACGATGATTCCTATAAGGGCATTCTTAAGCGAGTTAAGAATGTTTGTGGCAAAGTTGATTATGTAGGGCGAAAAATCGATGAACAGCTTGTAGAAATTCTTGAGAAAGTCGTTGACGCTGTCGTTCAGAGTATCCAAATCCATAAATTTGAGAATAAATTCGGGGATAGGTGTCTTGTCTTTATCAAGGAAGTTAGTCACAAACTCCTGCGCACCCGTTACATAACCCGAGAGCCTTGACTGCAGATCATCGTAGCTCTGTACCATCTGAGGTACTATCATATACACAAACAAGGATATGAGAATAGATACGACGATATATGCGATTATAAGAGATAACACTCTTTTCAGCTTGGGTCTGGGCTTGCGCTTACCTATAAATCCAAAGACCTTGCCCTCAAAGAGCATCATCAAAGGATTGATAAGAAAGGCGATGCAGAAGCCTATGATAAAGGGGTTGAGTACAGACAGTATTCCCTTTACCGCCCCCCACACCACGTTAAGGTGCATTACCGCGGCAACAAGCACCACCGCAAAGGTTATGATAATACATATGTATGCAGTAAGTGTAGTATATCTTTTATTCCAATCTATTTTCAAAAAACATCACCCCTTTTAATTAATTTTATACTAAATAAATAGCATTGTCAACCAATTATATAAAATTTCATCGGAGTTTTTATGATAAGACTTGAAGCAAAGGCAAAAATAAATCTGTTTTTAGAGATAACGGGAAGGTTAGATAACGGCTATCACACCATCTCCACCGTAATGCAGGAGATAGAACTCTGCGACTACGTTACCCTTACAGAGACGGACAGCCGAGATATAATACTCACTTCCGACTGTGATACCATGCCCCTTGACGAGAGGAATATTGCATATAAATGTGCCGCCCTTTTCTTTGAAAAGGCAGATATCGAAAACAAGGGTATCAACATACACATAGAGAAAAATATCCCCATGGAGGCAGGATTGGCAGGCGGAAGCACCGACGGTGCGGCTGTGCTGAAGGGGCTCAATGAGATGTACGATAAGCCCTTTTCCGTAGAAGAGCTTTGTGCCGTAGGCGCTAAAGTGGGTGCTGATATTCCCTTCTGTATCTTAGGCGGTACGGTACTATGCGAGGGTATAGGTGACATTATGACCCCCATTTCTCCTCTGCCCCCTTGTTATATTCTTATAGCAAAAGGCAAGGACGGTGTGTCCACCAAGTGGGCGTATGAGCAATTCGACCTGATGGAAAAAAGAGAGATAAGGGGCAACCCTATGCCCGAGCTTCTTAAAAACGGAGATATCCTTGCGGTTTGTAAGGGTATGTACAACTGTTTTGAGCTGCTTGTTCCCTCGGTCGGGGAAATTAAGGACATAATGAATAAAAACGGTTCCATCGGCTCTATGATGAGCGGCAGCGGTACTGCGGTGTTCGGTATATTTGACGACGAAGATAAATTGAAGGCGGCTGCAGGTAAATTACAAGAAAAAAATATTTCGATTTTCTGTTGCGATAACAGATAAAATATGATAGAATTAGATTATAAAGATCAGGACCGCAAGGAGGTAAAATATGAACGCTTTTAATGATCCCGTATACAGAGCCATGTTCGGAGATGAAACTCTTGAATTAGGTGAAAGAGCGGGTTTGGCATATAAAAATCTGGCAGAGGAGATGCCTGTTTATCTGACCAACACTCTCCTGCCCTATGCTCGTATGATAAGCCCTACAGGAGGTGGATGTATCAGCTATGATGCAGGCGTTGACTGTGACAGAGGCAGATATAAATGGTTTGCAGAACAGAATCCCGAGGATGCAGAGGATATCCTCTATTGTTGTGAAAAGTTTAAGAGTCTCACCCGCCGTTCTCAGCACGTTCCCTTTAACGAGGAAGCGAGAAGAATGGCTGATGCAGGTGCAGGCTGGGGCGGTACATGGGGAGGTCACTCCAACCCCGACTTCGGTCTCATCGTAAACGAGGGCACCGAGGGCATCCGCCGTCGTATCGAAGCAGGCAAGGCTAAGGAAATCTATGATTCCGATTGGTTCTACCGCGGATGCGAGTATACTATGGATGCTCTTGATACCTTAGGCGAAAAGTTCCGTATAATGTATACAGAGAGAGCGGCAGCCGAGACCAACCCCGTAAATAAAAAATGGTGTGAGAATGCGGCAAAGGCCTTTGAGGTTATTCCCAAGAACCCCGCATACGACTTTGAGTCTGCGGTGCTTGCGTTTATGTTAGTGTTCTCGGTTGACGGATACGATTCTCCCGGCCGCTTTGACCAGTATATGTACCGCTGCTGGATCGCAGAGCAGGATGAGGAAGTAAGATATGACGCTCTTGAGCGTCTCTGGGACGAGATGCACGACAAGCGTGCGTGGAATCTCTGTCTCTGCGGCTCTGACGAAAACTGGAACGACCAGACAAACGAACTGAGCTACGAAATACTTAAAATAGCCCGCGAAAAGAAATACCAGACACCCAATATAACGCTCCGTGTCAACCGTAACACCCCCGAGGAAATGTGGCAGGCTATAGCGGAGACCGAGGCATCAGGCATCGGTATGCCCGCACTCTATAACGACGAAGTGGTTTGTCCCTCCCTTGAGGCTATGGGAATCCCCCCTCACCACAGCCATATGTACTGTATGAACGGCTGTAACCAGATAGACATCTTCGGCAAGAGCCATATGGGTCTTGAGGATGCCGAGGTCAATATGGGTAAGTGTCTTGAGCTTGCACTGCATAACGGTGTTGACACCTGTTATCTCAAAGAGGTAGTATCCTTCACTTCCGGTGATGCCACCAAGTTCACCAGCTACGAAGAGGTGGAAAATGCATTTATGCAGCAGATGGAGTATGCTACTTACATATTCTGCCTCAACGCAAACACCTGTCAGCAAATGCGCGGCTTCTACGGCCCCAACCCCTTAAGAAGCTGTCTTATCGAGGGCTGTCTCGAAAAGGGCAGAGACTACCGTAACGGCGGTCCCCTCTATAACCACGGACAGATCCTTGCCGAGGGTCTGGCAGACGCAGGCGACAGCCTCTACGCAATAAAGAAATTGGTATTTGAAGAAAAGAAATATACCATGGCAGAGCTTATCCGTGCTCTGGACGATAACTTTGAGGGTCACGATGCGCTCTACCGTGACTTCTCTACCTGCAGCAAGTTCGGCTGCGATATCGAGGAGGTAGATAAGATCACCGCCAAGATATTTAACCGCTTCAGCGTTGTTGCAAAGCGTAACAACACCTACCGCGGCGGCGTCTTTGCAACAGGCTGCAGTCCCTTCAGCCGTGCGGCGGACCACGCTCACCATGTAGCTGCACTTCCCAACGGTAAGAAGTTCAGAGCCACCGAATATGCCGACTGTATCGGAGCTACCCCCGGTAACGATACCAAGGGTCCCACCGCTCTTATCAACTCGGTGCTTCACTACAACCAGTACAACACAGGCAGCGGTATGGTGTTCCAGACCAAGTTTGACAAGGAGCTGTTCAATACCGACGAAGGCAAGGCAGCATTTATAGCTCTTGCCAAGACCTACTTTGCAGGCGGCGGTCAGCAGTTCGTTACCTGTGTGGTAAGCCACGAGGAGCTTCTGGACGCTCAGATCCATCCCGAAAAGCATCAGGATCTTATCGTTCGTGTAGGCGGATACAGCGATTACTTCGTAAATATCTCAAAGGAGCTTCAGGATAACGTCATAAGAAGAACGTACCAGGAAATTTGATATTATGATCGGAAAACGACTGACGAAATTCGCAGAGGATAATAATCTTACAATATATGATGAGATAGCCTACGGCTATTATAACGGCTATATGATGACGTTAAATCAGAGCCATCATTATACTATCTCGGTCTCCTTTGCGGTAAGAATATACAATACTCCATCCGGGCGTAAGTATTCCGAGCTTCTCTGTGACCATAAGAATAAGGTCACCTGGTCGGTAAGTGATATCATATTCACCGAGTCATATCTTGAGATATTCTTTAACGATACCGGAAATACGATAGAGAAGATAAAGAGCTGCATCGACACCGTCACCGAGATGATGAAGGTTGACGGAGTTGCGGCAAACGACATTTGCAGTGTATGCGGTGACCCCATAGATCCCAATGCTTCGGGGCTCTACCTCTATGAGGGTAAGGCTCAGATAATGAACCACAACTGCGTTACCAAGCTAAACAACGAATTAGCCGAAAAAAAGCGCAAGTATAACAGCCTTAAGTACCGTATACTCGTTAAGCTTAAGCGTAAGCGCAGGATCATATTCCCGAAGAAGATAGTTAAGCTCAAATAAAATAAGAGATCGTGGCTTTAAGCCACGATCTCTTATTTTATTTCTGATTTCTGAAATTCTTGTATCCGCGACCTATTATCTTCTTGGCTTCGGCCGCACCTTCCTTGGTCATAGGCTCGATGCCCTTTAAGGGGTATTCTATACCCAGCGCCTCGTATTTTGAAATGCCCATGGTATGGTAAGGTATAACGTCAACCATTCTGACGTTATGAATGGATGCGATAAATTGCCCCAGCTCAAAGAGGCACTCCTCCTTGTCCGTAATTCCCGGCACCACCACGTGGCGTATCCAGAGCGGAATATCAAGCCTGTCAAGATAGCGGGCAAAGGCAAGGATATTTTCGTTATGCACACCGGTGAGCTTCTTGTGTTCCTGACTGTTGATATGCTTGATATCAAGCATAACCAGGTCGGTATATTTCATAAGCTCGTCATGCTTCTTATCTCCCTCGCGATAGGTTACACCCGAGGTGTCAAGGCAGGTATGTATTCCCTGCTGCTTTGCAAGTTTGAAGAACTCTATAAGGAAGTTTATCTGCAATAGCGGCTCACCGCCGGTTACGGTAATTCCTCCCCTTGTATAGAAGGCTCGGTTCTTACGGAACTGCCAGATAAGCTCCTCGGGAGAATATGCTGTGCCACCCTTGGTGTCCCATGTGTCAGGGTTGTGACAGTACTGACAGCGAAGGGGGCAACCCTGCATAAATACCACAAAACGAACTCCGGGACCGTCAACGGTCCCAAAGCTCTCTATGGAATGAATCTTTCCGTACATCAGATCTGGGTATGGAAGGTACGGGATATTACCTCATCCTGCTGTTCCTTTGTCAGCTTGATAAAGTTCACCGCATAACCGCTTACACGGACTGTAAGCTGAGGATACTTTTCGGGATGAGCCTGCGCGTCAAGGAGTGTTTCCTTGGTGAAAACATTGACATTCAGGTGGTGGCCGCCCTTCTGAACGTAACCGTCAAGAAGAGCTACAAGGTTATCTATCTGATTCTGTGTTGCTTTCATTTTTATACCTCTTATTCTTCGTCATCAAAGTCAAGTCCGTCAAAAAGGGTGGGCTCAAAGCATGCACCGTTGCCGCAGTCTATATCCACGTCTATATCGCCTGCAAACATCTGATCCTCCTTACCCAGAGCTCCGGGGATGATAGAGAAGGTGTTGGAGATACCGTCCTGTGCATCCTTGAAGGGGAGCTTAGAAACCGAAGCAAGAGAAGCAATGGCACCGTGAGTATCACGGCGATGCATGGGGTTAGCGCCGGGAGCAAACGCCTCGCCTGCCTTACGTCCGTCAGGTGTGGAACCTGTTGCCTTACCGTATACGACATTTGAGGTGATGGTAAGGATAGAGGTGGTGGGGATAGAGTTACGGTAGGTATGATTCTTACGGATATGCTCCATAAAGATGTGAACTATGTCTGTTGCGATAGAATCAACACGGTCGTCGTCGTTTCCGTATTTGGGGAAATCGCCCTCTACCTCATAATCAACTGCAAGTCCTGTCTCGTCACGGATGACCTTTACCTTGGCGTACTTTATAGCGGAAAGTGAGTCTGCTACAACGCTCAAACCTGCAATACCCGTAGCAAACCATCGAGTAACATTCT
This sequence comes from Clostridia bacterium, assembly GCA_017398145.1. Classification (GTDB taxonomy): domain Bacteria; phylum Bacillota; class Clostridia; order Oscillospirales; family CAG-272; genus RGIG7300. The sequence goes on along the minus strand of JAFQHD010000090.1, from coordinate 6,671 downwards.
TGTCGTGAAGAGCCATCTGGAGCTTCTCGTAGCAGTATTTGTCATGCATATAGTGGATGACGTTGAGGGTGTTTACGTAAACCTCCGCAAGCCATCTCATCATAGCATCAAACTTCTTCATTACCTCGTCATAGTCGAGGTATTCGCTTGTAATAGGCTGAAACTCGGGACCTACCTGCTTACGGGAGATCTCGTCCTTACCGCCGTTGATAGCGTAGAGCAGACACTTAGCAAGGTTAGCTCTTGCTCCGAAGAACTGCATCTCCTTACCTACACGCATAGAGGATACGCAACAGGCGATAGCGTAGTCGTCACCGTGGGGGAAACGCATAAGGTCGTCGTTCTCATACTGGATCGAAGAGGATTCAATAGACATCTTAGCGCAGTAACGCTTGAAGTTGATAGGCAGATTGACCGACCAGAGCACCGTAAGATTGGGCTCGGGGGATGCACCTAAGTTATCGAGAGTGTGGAGATATCTGTAGGACATCTTGGTAACCATATGACGGCCGTCAATAGCTACGCCGCCGATAGCCTCGGTTACCCACTGGGGGTCGCCTGAGAAAAGGGCGTTGTACTCGGGGGTACGGGCAAACTTAACGAGACGGAGCTTCATTACAAAGTGGTCAACCATCTCCTGGATCTCACGCTCGGTGTACTTACCTTCGCGAAGGTCACGCTCGGAATAGATATCAAGGAAGGTGGAGGTACGTCCCAGGGACATAGCCGCACCGTTCTGCTCCTTGATCGCCGCAAGATAACCGAAATAGAGCCACTGGATAGCTTCCTTGGTGTCACGTGCAGGCAGAGAAATGTCAAAGCCGTAGCTCAGCGCCATCTTCTTAAGGTCCTGCAGAGCTCTGATCTGCTCTGCAAGCTCCTCTCGTTCACGGATGATCTCGGAGTACATAGCGGAACGGGTAGTCTCCTTCTGTTCCATCTTGTCCTCGATAAGTCTGTCAACACCGTAAAGAGCTACACGGCGATAGTCGCCGATAATACGGCCTCTGCCGTATGCATCGGGAAGACCTGTGATGATATGGCTTGAACGGCAGGCTCTCATCTCGGGAGTGTAAACGTCAAAAACGCCTGCGTTGTGAGTCTTGCGGTGTATTGTAAAAAATTCCTTGATCTTGGGATCAATGGTCAGACCTCTGTCCGTTACAGCCTTCTCTGCAGTACGGATACCGCCGTAGGGCTGGAATGCACGCTTAAAGGGCTTGTCTGTCTGGAAGCCTACTATCTTTTCGATATCCTTGTTGAGATATCCGGGACCGTGAGATGTGATGGTAGAAATAATGTCGGTATCCATCTCAAGCACACCGCCTGCCTCTATCTCTTGCTTTGAAAGCTCACATACCTGAGCCCAAAGCTTGTTTGTATCCTCAGTTGCGCCTTCAAGGAATTCATCGTTTCCGTCATAGGGTGTGTAGTTGTGTCGGATAAAGCTGCGCACGTTGATCTCTCTTACCCAAGTTCCGTGCTCAAAACCTTTCCAAGCTTCAAATTTATAGTCCATATGAACTCCCTTCTATGTCAAATCATAATGATAATTTTACTTGTTAATATTATAACACAATGTATACCACTATTCAATAATAACAGGTGACAAAATGGTTAACAAATATATGATAATATAGGGTAAATTTAACAAGTAAAAAAGAAAACAGTGTCATTCTGACAGTGATGACACCGTTATGTTCGGATTGTTGATTTATTTAAGTATATCTGTTATTTTACAAAAAGCCGCAATCAATTCCCTCTGCTCCCCGTCAGATAAAAGAGACAGCTTTTCGCACAGCGCTGAGTTCTTTGTTTTTATGGTAGATTCGACAAAAGTCTTGCCCTTCTCGGTGAGACTTAACAGTATAAATCTTGTATCCTCCTCGTACTGTGTTCGTATGAGCATACCGTCCTTCTCGAGCTTGCGGGCGATCTTTCCTACGTAGCTCTGACTCAATCCGTAATTCTTTGCAAAACCCGAAGCAGTTATGGATTTTCGGGAATAAACGTCCATCAAAAACAGCTCGAAGGTAGAATATGCACCAAGGGTGTTGTTGTTAAGTATCAGCTTTGATATGGGCAAACAGCACTCGTTGATCTCGATGATCTTGTTTATGATAGCTTTTTCCATATTGTCTTATCCCCCGATAGGTACAAACTGCAGCATCGCTTACTCAGGCTCCGCCTGTATAAATTATACCAAATCCCCCCAACCGAGTCAATAGAAAACCGTGTATTAAATTAAAGATAGTGTCCTAATGACGGTATCTTTTATACCTAAAGTGAGATAGTGTCCTTAGGACAGTATCTTTTATACCTAAAGTGAGATAGTGTCCTTAGGACAGTATCTTTTGTGCCTGAACCGAGATAGAGTCCTCAGGACAGTATCTTTTGTGCCTAAAGTGAGATAGTGTCCTTAGGACAGTATCTTTTATACCAAACTGAGATAGTGTCCTAAGGACAGTATCTTTTATACCTAAAGTGAGATAGTGTCCTAAGGACAGTGTCTTTTGTACCTAAAGTGAGATAGTGTCCTTAGGACAGTATCTTTTGTACCTAAAACGAGATAGAGTCCTCAGGACAGTATCTTTTATACCTAAAGTGAGATAGTGTCCTTAGGACAGTATCTTTTATACCTAAAGTGGGATAGTGTCCTTGGGACAGTATCTTTATATCGGCGTAGGAACGGTGACATTATAATTATACGTCACCGTTTGATGCTATGATATCAGAAAAGCATCCATAATATTGTACACGTATGCAGATCGCGACAATATTGCTACGGCTTCCGCTCTTGTGCAGGTAGCTTTAGGCATTATCCTACCGTTGTTTCCGTAAATTATGGGGTCAAGTGGCTCGTCCCATTTTGCAACGATAGCGTGATAGACTCCCGTTGCAAACATCATAGGCTTAAGGGCGTAGGGTGAAACCTCTTTGTAATCCGAAAAGCTCTCGATGGTTTCGGAACGGCAGAAGTAATCCTCACTGGTCCATCTATCCTCGTGAACATTGTACATCAAGGTCACAAGATCCTGGCGGGTGACCTCCCTGCCCACACCGAATTCTTTATACGAGATCCCTGCGGTATAGCCGTTTCGATACATCCACTCCACTGCATCAGCATACCAGGCACCGGGCATTACGTCATCAAAACTGTATTCTTCGTAGGTCTCACCCTTGCCCTTGTATTTATAAAGGAGCATTGCGGTCTCCTCTCGGGTCAGGTTCTTGTTCGGCTCAAAGCGGTAATCTCCCGTTCCCGAAATATATTTTTTACTGTAACCGTAGCGTAATCCGGTAACGTACCATCCGCCCGGAATTACATCGTCAAAATAGTTCTCGGCGTATTTTATGTCGGGAGCGTCAAAGGCGCCCCAAGCTGCGGTATCCGATATAGCCGTCCTTACGTTCTCGCTCCAGTGAGAAATATCATCAGGGTAAAGCATCTCGCCCTTGAAGCCCTCCGGAATACCCGAATGTTTCTTTGGAGGCTTACCGTAAAAGCTCAGCTTTTCAAGACTGTCACATCCGACAAATGCGTTGTCGGATATCTCGCTCATTCCCTCGGGAAAATTGAATTCTTTAAGAGAGCTGCAACCCTCGAAGGCGTTTTTCTTTATCCTTCTGACGTTTTCGTGAAGCTCAACTTTTGTAAGGTTTTTGCAATTCTTAAAGGTGTCGGAGGAGATTTCATTTGTGTTATCCGGAATTTTGAATTCTTTAAGTGAGGTGCAGGCCTCAAAGGCGCCTCTGCCTATAGAGCCTACGTAAGACCTGAGATCGACCGATACGAGATTTTCGCAGTTATAAAATGCGTAAGCTCCTACGGATGCTCCGTATTTTACCTCTATCTTCCTGATACCGTATCTCCAGTTCGACGAAGGTGAGGTAGTCCTGTCGCCTATGAGCTTGTAATCGGGCATTTCGCCTTCACCCTCGACGGTGAGCTTTCCATTAACCGGGTCAAAGCTCCATTCTATACCGCCGTCTTCCACCTTAAGTTCCTCGGGAGAATAGGTCTCTACTCCGTGGAGAAGGGCAAGCTCGTAGACTATTTTGCTTGAAATATAGTTCTTTTCGTAGGCTTCCTTCACGGTATAGAAATTCCAACCGTATGTCTCTATTCTGTAATACAAAAACCTGTCGGCATAAGCCTCGGAGGAGAAACGGAAGCAGAGATCCCCTATATAAAGATCATAGGGCTCGTCCTGTTTCTCTTCCCCCTTGATGCCAAGTATCACCACTCGGTTATCTCCGTTATAGGAGCCGTAATCGCTTTCGATGATAACGTCCTCTGCCGAAATTCCCTTCTTGCGGGCATAATCTGACTTTAGCTTGTTAAAATTAAAGTCGGTGTCAGAAGCGCAGATCGGTATTGACGTAAGCAGGGTTGAAATGCATATTAAAATTATAAGTATTCTTCGAGTCATATTCATAACAAAACCTCCCGTTATGTCCTAGTATATAAGTACACAACGGGAGGGTATTTTACTACAATTATATATTAGTGAAGCCGAATATCTCTATTCCCTATATCGTACTCTCACATCTGAAATACAATATCTCCTCGCCGTTGCACCAATTCTCATCTGCACCAAAAAAACACCCCGAAGGGCAATGTCGTTAAATTAAGACGATTTCCTTACTTTCTCGGCTTGCCGAGAAAACTTCACTTTTATTTTTATAAAAATAAAAACTTCACTGTGATGTTAATCACAACCTCACCCAGGCTTTAGCCTGAACTTCACCGACTTTAGGTTGCGGTAACTTAAAGTTGGTGAAGTTTCCTTCGGAAGTGAAGTTTTGTACTTTGTACAAAGTGAAGTTTTTGCCTATGGCGAAAGTATTTTTTAACTTAATGATATTACCCCGAAGGGTGCTTTCAGCCTGTATAAGGTGCTTTTGTAAGTCTGATAAAATATCCCTGCTCGTGCTGGCAGACGGGACAGAAGAGCGGCACCTTTGCACCCGTGTGGATATGTCCGCAGTTAAGGCACATCCAGCTTTCCACCTCTGTGGAGGCAAAGAGCATATTCTTATCCATAAGCTCGGCTAACTCCTTGAAGCGTTCGCTGTGGGTCTTTTCTATAGCGGCGATCATCTCAAAGGATGCCGCCACCTGACCGAAGCCCTCCTCCTTAGCTGTCTTGGCAAAGGATTTGTATACCGTGTCGTACTCCTCCATCTCGTTTGCCGCTGCCGCCTTGATAAGCTCGGGGACAGAGGCGGAGTTGTTGACGGGATAGCTGCCGTCAATAGATATCACCTCTCCGTTAAGCTCCTTTAAGTGGTTATAGAACACGGTGGCATGCTCCTTTTCCTGATCGGCGGTGAACTTAAACACCTGCTCCACCACAGGAAGCTTCTGCTGACAGGCTATTCCTGCGGCGATAGTATAACGGTTTCTCGCCTGGCTCTCTCCCGCAAAGGCTCGCATAAGATTTTTTGACGTTTCGCTGTTTCTGAATTCTATCATAATAAAATCCTCCTTTTGAGGATATTATTGCCGTTAATTGCAATATTATTCAAAGGAGGCTTTTCGCCAAGCGAAAAGCCTCCTTAATTTTGCATTTTGCATTTTTAATTTTGCATTTATAATACGTTATATCCTGCGTCAGTCACGGCCTTTGCAAGCACGGCGTCTGCTACATCTGTGCTGAGTGTAACCGTTGCGGTCTTGGCGTCAAGATCCACCGAAACAGTCGCTACGCCCTCAACTGCCGCAAGAGCCTTTTCTACGTGTGCCTTACAGTGCATACACATCATTCCGTCTACTTTTAACGTCTTTGTCATTTCTTTATCTCCTTTTTGTTTTTGCTTACCAAAATTATATAATCTCAAAGCGTTTGTGACCACACAGACAGAGCTTAAGCTCATAGCCGCTGCACCTATCATAGGGTCAAGCTTGATACCGAAGGGTATAAACAGCACTCCCGCCGCGATGGGAATACCCAGAGTATTATAGAAAAACGCCCAGAAGAGATTCATCTTTATATTACGGATGACCGCTCTGCCCAGCTCTATTGCCTTTGCGGCATCACGAAGCGAGCTTTTCATAAGAACTATATCTGCCGAATCTATTGCTATATCGGTTCCTGCACCGATGGCGATACCCACGTCAGCCCGTACAAGCGCGGGAGCATCGTTTATTCCGTCACCCACCATTGCGACCTTTTTACCCTCGGCTTTAAGGTCGGAAATACATTTTTCCTTATCGACGGGCATAACATCGGATATGATATGCTCTATTCCTGCTTTGTCGGCTATAGTCTTTGCCGTATCACGGTTGTCGCCGGTCAGCATTATTACGTCAATATTATGCTTCTTAAACTCCTCTACCGCTTCACGGCTGTCCGAACGGATAGTGTCTGCTACGGCTATCACTCCTATCACCTTACCGTCAAGTGCAAATATGAGAGGAGTTTTGCCCTCTTTGGCATAGGCGGGGATATCGGTCATCTCTATTCCCTCGTCGCCCATAAGTGCAGGGTTTCCGCCAAGGGCTGTTTTGCCCTTGTATATAGCCTTAATTCCTCTGCCGGGGATATTTTCAAAGTCGGAGATCTCTTCCTTTGCTATTCCCTTTTCCTCGGCGTATCGGCATACCGCCTGACCGAGAGGATGCTCGCTTTTGCTTTCAAGAGAATACGCCACTCTTAAAAGCTCTG
>JAFQHD010000089.1 GCA_017398145.1 Clostridia bacterium | reverse complement strand
GTACCGGCCTTGTTGCTGTACCAACCGTTGAAGGTATAACCGGTTCTTGTGGGATATACCAATGAGGTGTCGGTATCATATGTATGTGTCGTGGGATAGCCTGCAGGCATATAAGTAGAACCGAAGCCTGTGGTGCTGTTGATTACTCTGTATGAAATGGTGGAGGATATAGGAGTCCACTTGCAATAGAGGCTAAGATCGTAGTTATAGGTGTTCTTTGCAAGAGCGGTTCCTATGCTTACGGTACAGGCAGGATCGGTATACCAGCCTGCAAAGGTATAACCTGTCTTGGTAGCCTTCTTTAAGGTATATGCGGTGTTGTATACAAACTCTGTATACTGTCCCGAAGCGTGTGTACCCGAGAAGGGCTTACCGCCTTCATCATAATATGTGATGGAGTAGGTGTTGGGTGTAAAGTAAGCGTACAGCTTGATTGCCGCAGTATAAGCTGTACCGTCAAGAACCTCTACCTTGTTTGCATCGGTATAGGTGGTCTTTGTATACCAGCCGTTGAAGGTCCAGCCGGGACGGTTGACATTGGTAGGAAGAACGGTGTCATAACCGTAGATATGGCTTGTTGGATAACCCTCAGGCATCCAGGAGGCTTTAACGGCAGTAGTTGTAGCATCACTTCTGTAGTAGGTGATAGAATAGCCGTTAGAGGTCCAGAGTGCATAAAGGGTGATATCGTTTGTATAAGCCGTTGCTCCGAGGGAGGTCAGCTTTGTTCCTGAGCAATCGGAGGCAATAAACCAACCGCCGAAGGTATAGCCTGTTTTGGTAGGATTGTAAAGGGTAGTAGCAGTACCGTAGGTATGTGTATACTTGGTGCTTGTGTGGTATGTACCGCTGAATGCTGTACCGCCCATATCCTTATAGGTGATGTTGTATACATTGTTCTTGGTTTCGACGGTTCCGCAACCGTTGATACAGCTACGGCTGCTCTTACCGTTACCCTGATCTACCCATTCGGTATAGGAGTGAGGGAGCTTGGTGCCGGACTGCTCTGTTGTGGTTACAGCCTCACAGGTCTTACACTTTTTCTGGATCTTTGCATTTGCAAGACAGGTAGCAGGGATGGTTCCCCAGTCTACCGTATAGCTGTGGTCTGTTTTCGCCAGACTTACCGTTTTTGTAGCACCGCACAGACAAGCCTGAAGCTTAGAGCCTGCGGAGGTACAGGAGGGCTGTACGGTAGTTCTTACATCCTTATATTTACAGGTATGGTCATGAACATATGTCCACTGCGCAACGAAGGTATGGTTGCCTGCCGCATCTGCAACAAGATAGTTGCCGTACAGATTGGTCTTGGTCAGTGCGAAGCTGTAGGTAGGTAACAGCCAGCAATCAAGGGTATAACCGAATTTGGTTGCGAAGGGGTAACCGCCTATTGCATCACCGTAGGTCTGGTTTACGTTGATGGTGAAGGTCTTGGCAGTCTTCATTGTACCGCCGTTGGGGTCAAAGGTCAGCTTATACGATCCCGAGCCGGGGTCAGAGAAGGTCTCGTATTCCTCCCACTGAGCGTAGAAGGTTATGTTCTTACCGACGTTGAATACGCCTGTGCTTGAGTCAAGGAGCCAGTAATCATAGTCTGCATTATACCAGCCGTTGAATACCGCGTTGGTTTTAGTGGGCTTAGGCATAGTGGAGCCGATGACCGCTGTGTATTTCTGACCTTCCTTGATAGTATAGGTCTTTGTACCCGAACCGCCGTTGGCATCAAGGGTTACGGTATAGCTGCCTGTAGCACCGGGATCGGAGGATCCGTCAGACCACTGTGCATAAAGGGTTATTGCGTTTGAATTTGGAAGGGTGGTGATGGTCTGGCCTGCTGCATAGGAAGTACCCGTTCCGTCAGCCTTGGTGTTCCAGCCTGTAAAGCTTGCGTTGCTTTTGGTAAAGGTACATCCTCTTACCGAGTAATTTTCATATGTATAGAGATTTCCGTCAAGATCGGGAGTAAGAGTATCTGTGGTCATACTGCCCGAGCCGCCGTTGGCGTTATACGTAACGGTAGGCTTCCATATAGCCACGAATTCAATTGCGGTACCGTATACCGTGCTTGTGCAGCGGAAGGCGCTCCAGGGCATTGCACCGCCTGTGGGCGGAACGGTAAGGTTCTGGTCGGGACCTTCCATCGTGTATATGTCTCCTCCGCTCGTTATCAGTGCGTAGGAGGGAGCCATCTCTCTCTCTAAGCTTCCCTTTACGGGAGCATTGTCAAAGAGGTCGGGAATCATATAGATATATCTGGACATAGGATCGGTAGAGTCGTCCGCACCGTTCCAGGGAGCATAGTTTGCTACATAAGAAATATATCTCTGGCTGCCGTCCTTATATGTACCGCCGTCAGCGTTGAATACGATGGGATAACCCCAGATGGCGTACAGGGTCTCGTTGCCCGAGCCTGAGTATGTATCCCAGTACATAGTACCCGTACCCCTGCCTGTCTTTGCGTCGTAGCCTGTATACCAGCCCATAAATACACGCTGGTCAGAGCTTCCGCCTGAGGGACGAAGTCCGTAGTTTGAATATATGGATGACTTATCGTGATAAAGAGTCTTGGACGTCAGGGAAATAGATTTGGTAGCACCGTTACCGCAGGGACCTGCATTAAGTGTAAGGGTCACTGCGTTGTTGGATACCCACTGTGCCTTGAAGGTGGTGTTCTCGGTAACTGCATAGTAGTTACCCATATTGTTTGCGTTCAGGGTAAAGTTATACTTTTCACAGTACCAGCCGTTAAAGGTATAACCGGAACGGGTTGCTACCGGCAGAGTTCCTATCGCTGAGGTATAAGTCTGTCCGTTTTCTATCTGATAGGTCTTGTTACCCGAGGTGATAGAACCGCCGTTGGGATCAAAGGTTATTGTGTACTTTGTTGCAGCGTTTTGCGTCCACTGTGCAACAAAGGTAAGATTGGTGTTTGCCGTAAAGGTATTTGACCAGTTTGAGGTAGTCAGGGTCAGTCCTATAGCCGAGCAGTACCAACCGTTGAAGGTATAGCCTGAACGTGTGGCAGTCGGCATCGAGCTTCCCAGAGCCGCCTTGTAGGTCTGACCCGAGGTTATGGAATATGATGAACTGCCCGAGCTAAGAGAGCCGCCGTTGGCATTGAAGGAAAGGGAATAGGTAGTTACTGCGTTAGCCTCCCACTGAGCCTTGAAGGTTACGTTTTCGGCAACTGCAAAATACTCGCTTGCACCGAGACTGAGGGTGTAGCCGTATTTTTCGCAGTACCAGCCCGTGAAGGTATAACCCGAGCGTGTAGCCGTAGGCATAGTACCGATAACGTCCTTATAATAGTCACCGGTATTTATGGAGTAGGTCTTATTACCCGAGGTAAGAGTGCCGCCGTTTGGATCAAAGGTTATGGTAAAGCCCTCCGCAACGGGAGTATCGTCGGTCGAACCCTTTTCCCATACTGCCTTGAAGGTGGTATTCTCATAAACGGCATAGTAATTACCCATATTGCTGTCTGTAAGGGTAAAGCTGTACTTCTCACAGAGCCAGCCGGTCAGAACATAGCCTGAACGGGTAGCCATAGGGAATGAGCCGAATATCTTGGTATAGGTCTCACCGTAGTTGGCCTGATATGTCTTGTTGCTTACCATAGAGCCGCCGTTGGGGTCCATGGTGATAGTATAGGTCTTGGTCACGGGGGTGGTGTTTCCGCCTGTGTATGCGGGTGTACCGTAACCGAGAATGTATGCGCTTGATGTGGAATATGACTTTCTTGCACACTTGTTTGAGGTGTTACCCTCGATGGTATATACGGTAGAGGAATCAGCTGCATAGACGATACCTACGTGAGTAGAGTCGTATGTAATGGATGTGTTGGTGCGGAAATAGATGATATCACCGCGCTTGGGGGTATAGCTGCCGCCAAGAGCTTTTGACCATTTCCATTTGCCGTTATTCTGGAACCACTGCATACCGATATCACAGCTTGCGTGCTTGGGTACGATGGAGGAGGAAATGCCTGCCTGATTTGCACACCAGGAAACAAACATAGCGCACCAGGCACCGGGATTTATACCGTACCATTTACCGTACTTGGTATAGTTGCCGCTGCCGCCCGAGGTACCGCCTGTCTGTGAGGAGGTGTTACCCTCGGTGTAGCCGATCTGTGTCGTGGCTACGGAGATCAGGTCCTCGATCTGATTTCCCGTGTTGGTGTGGGTGTTCTCGTATGCCGCAAAGCTTGTTAAAGGCAGAGCGGTAACAAGAGTCATTACACACAGTAAAAAAGCCAATACTCTTTTCATAGATATCTCCTTATTAATTTAATTATCTAATTATAACATATTATGTTCTGTTTTACAATATAAGTAAATAGTTTTGTTGATATTGCACAAAAGTTGTTGAAAATTCAATATAAATTGACGAAGATTTGTCTGTCGATTGACTTTTCAAAATTAGTGTGGTATTATGAAATATGTATAAAATTGTACGGAGGATATTATGAAAACATCCATTAAATTGACAGCGGTGCTTCTTTGCGTGCTTATGCTGTTACCTACCTTCGCTTTCGCATATCCTGACAGGATAGTAGAAAACGACCCGATCTCTATGCCTAAGGCGTCTCCTACCATCGACGGCAATATCGAGGATACGGGTGCCTGGTCGAATACAGCCTATCTCAATGACCCTACTCTCGGTCATTTCTGGGCAACAAGACCTCTGACCTTCACTGCAGAGGCTTATTTTGCATATGATGACAGCGCATTTTATTTTGCCTGCGACATCCACGATAACGATGCCGACAGCGGATACGTATACACAACAGGCTCCGACAATATTGACGGAGATTACGGTTTTAACGGCGACGTTATGACCCTTATGCTTGACGCTCTCGGCGTATTTGAAAAAAATACAACATACCAGACCACCCCTTGGTACAGCGTAGGTATGTATGAAAACGGCAAGGTCGGTGTTTACCGTCTCAACGGCAATAACGGAGATATCACCTCGAGCTGTACTACCGCAGGCGTTCGTACCGAGGACGGTTGGCGCTTTGAGGTAAAGATTCCCTGGAGCATTATCGCTTCCGACGTTTCCGCCGCTTCCTCAAACAGACTTTCCGCAACACAGGCAAAGCTTGCAACCGTTGGTTCCGTTTCCCGTGCGGCTTGTATGTACCTTGACCGTTATTACACCGCTTCGGGTACCGTTTCTACCTGGGGACGTTTTATCAGCGTATGTGACGAGGCATACGACGGTACCGAAGGTATAAGTGCAGGTGGTACAAAGGCAAAGACCTACGGTCTTACCTTAAACCATACAAATAACCACGAGCATAGCTACAGCGCGTGGAAAACGATAGAGCCTACCTGTACCGCTGCCGGCTATGAGATCCGTTCCTGCTCTGAGTGCGGTTTTGTACAGACCAAGGATATTCCCGCCAAGGGTCATACACCCGGTGAGGAAGAAAGCGTAACTCAGAGCTGTACTCAGGACGGAAGTACATATATCAAATGTACAGTTTGCGGCGAGACACTTTCCGAAACCGTATATCCCGCACCCGGTCACTCTATGGGTGAGTGGTATACCGTTGTTGCGCCTAACGCCATATCCCACGGCAGAGAACGCCGTGAGTGCGCTAACTGCGATTATTACGAAGACAGGGTAATACCCTCAACAGCGGTTCCTTATATCTCGGTAGACAATTACGAGGTTTCCGTTACTCTTGCAGAAAACATCAGCCATATCAGATACGCTTCAGGTGTTCATACCAGCGGCTCCTCTATCAAGAACGCTCCCGACTGTGTAAATATCGACAGCTCTGTAATTAAGGCTAACACCAAGGACGGACTTTATATCCGTGAGATGCCTAAGGCAGGTTATTATACCTTCTGGGTGAGAATGGCTGACCGTACCGAATATATTCTCAGTGCAGATGTAACCAAGTTCACTCAGAGTCTTTCCTCCGACGGTGTTATGATAACCGTCCACGACCTCTATGACGTAAAGGATTTCTTTATCGCAGAGGGCGACTATGACAGCTATGCTGAGCTTAAGCCTAACTATATCGTAAACGTAACCTCTGCCAAGATCGCTGACAAGCACGACTATACATATACCGTGACCAACCCCGGTATACATACCGTGCTTATCAGATATAACGATCCGGCAAAGGAAAATACAATCCTAAAGACCGAGCTTACCGTTACCGAGCCTACCTTTACCCACGACGGACTCCGTCTCCATATCGGTAATCTTGAGGGTGTACGTGTTATAAGAACCGCAACGGGCGCTTATACCACATCCTCCCAGATAAAGAACGCACCCGACTGCCGTAACTTTACAGCAAAGGCGGCTATCAAGGGCGCAGACCCCTATACTATCCAGTACCGTAACAACGGTATCGTTTCTGTAAGCGTTCAGTACAACAACGGCTATATCAAGGTATATCAGTATGACGTTGCAAAGAAGGTTCCCACCTTCGTTCACTCTGCAACCACCGTCAAGATCGGAAATATCGACGGCTTGCAGATCGTAAGATATGCCCCCGGCGAGTATACCACCTCCGCGCAGATAAAGGCGGCTAAGGATTCGGTGTATATCAGACCCGAGGCGGCAGTTGACGGAGTTATCTCGGTTTACGGTCTGACCCCCGGTACCACCTATACCTTCTGCGTTCAGTATAAGGACGAGAGCTATAACTACTATACCGTTATCGCTTCCGAGGAGCCTGCACTTGAAATAGGCTCTGACAGACAGGTCATGGCAGAAAGCTATATTATAAACGAGGATGAGACCACCACCTCTTTCTTCTACGGTCAGCCGGTTAAGAAGCAGAAGGTGTTTACCTTTGACAAGGCTTGGGAGAACAAGGATACTGTTTATCACAACATCACACAGCTTCCCGACGGAACCTACCGTATGTACTATAAGGCTACCTCGGATATCCGCCGTATCTGCTATATAGAGTCTACGGACGGTATTACCTGGACCAGACCCTCTAACTCTATCAATAAGTATAACAACAGTAACTCCAATATCGTTACAAACTCGGCACTCAGCCCTGACAATCTGTTTGTATTTTACGATACCAACCCCAACTGCCCCGAAAACCAGCGTTGGAAGGGTATATACGGTCAGTGGGGCGACGGTCTCTTCCTTGAGTGGGGTACGGATAACGGCAAGAACTTCCCCTTCCATCCCTATGAGGTCAAGCTTCTCTCAACTCCCACCGAGACCGAGGGATGCTACTTTGACACACTTAACACAATGTATTGGGACCAGAACAAGGGCAAGTACGTTGCCTTCGTCCGCGGCTTCCACTACGGCGATAACTACAACCTGACGAAGGAAGAGGTTGAAGCTATAGGCGGTGCCAACATCGTTCGTGACATCCGTTACTCCGAGAGTACCGACTGTCTCAACTGGTCCGTACCCGTACCGATCGATTACTCAAACGACGCAGACTGGCAGATGTATGCCAACGCCATAATTCCTTATTACCGTTCCGAAAATCTCTACATTGGTATGCCCACCAGATATCAGTGGCTTACCGATCTTCCCGAGGTCGATATCTTCTTTATGGCAAGCCGTGATCTTCTCAACTGGGAGAGAAGCGATGCTCCCTTTATGACGGACAACGGCTCTACCTGGGCTTACGGTGACTCGGGCTATCCCTGTATCGGCTTTATCGAAACACCCACAGGCTACGGCGGCACCGAGCTTTCCTTCTACATGAAGGAGTGGGATGAGTCCTCCGACTGTACCGTTCTTTACCGCTATACACTTCGTCTTGACGGCTTCAGAGGTGTGTTCGGTGCGCCCGATCAAAAGTTTGTGACAAAGACCTTCACCTTTGAGGGTGACAGCCTTGAGTTCAACTATGCCTGTGCTCTTGGCGGCAATATGAAGATCACTATTGCCGACAATCAAGGCAATTCGATCTCTACAGATTGGATCAACGGTGACGCTACGGAAGCGATCGTTTCCTTCAACGGTGACCTTGCAGATTTTGCAGGCAAGCCTGTTACTATGACCATTGATATGAATAACGCAAGCTTCTATTCTTTTAAATTTAATTAAAACATTATTAACAATGAAAACCGCCTGTTTTGCAGGCGGTTTTCTTGACTTTATCGACGATATATGATAATATTTTCATATATTAAATTTAGGAGAAAAGATATGTCTAAAAGAATCTTATCGACATTTTTAGCTTGCCTTATGCTGCTTTCGGCATTTGTCTTTACAGGAGTAAGCAGTGCAGCGCAGAATCCCGATATCATAATGCCTATGGCAGATCCCGTGATAGACGGTATCATCGAAGAAAGCGGAGCTTGGTCTGACGCCGCTGAATTCGGTGAAGATACCGTCAGCAATTTCTGGAGCGGAAACGCTCTCAATAGCTCTGCAAAGCTTTATTTTGCTTACAGTATGAACGGTCTTTACTTTGCCGCTGATATTACCGACAATGACCTTATTTATTCCACAGGTTATGATAACATCGACAATGATTACGGCTTCAACGGCGACGTTATGACCCTTATGCTTGATACCCTGGGACTTTTTGAGACCTCCGACACACAGGTGACACCCTGGTATAATTTCGGTATCTTCGAGGACGGAAGTATAAAGTGTTTCCGTTCAAGAGCCAATGATGCAGATATTACCGATTCTATCAGCCTTGCAGGTGGACTTACCGATAAGGGATTTCGCTTTGAGGCTCTTATCAGCTGGAATGACATTACAGCTGATGCCAAGGAGGCAGGCGGCTTTGACGTAGACGGTCTCAGCCTTATTGCAAAAGACAGCACCAGCCGTGCCTCCGCTATGTATATGGACAGATATCAGAAAAACTCAACCACCGTTGATACCTGGGGCAGATATATCACGGTTTGTGATACCACCTACGACGGTTGGGCAGGCTCTGATACCAGCGGATATACCGCAAAGTCCTTCGGTCTCGTACTTGTAAACGGTTCTAAGCCCGAGCATCTCTGGGGCGAGTGGACCGTAACAAAAGAAGCTACCTGTGCAGAGGAAGGTACAAAGACCCATACCTGTACCGACTGCGGCAAGACCGAGGAGGTAGCTATTCCCACAACCGACCATAGCTTCGGGGATTGGGTAGACGTTTCCGGCTCGCTTCGTGAAAGAGAGTGCTCTGTCTGCGGAGCTACCGAACAGGAAACCGTTATTACCGAAAAGAAATCGGATCAGATTATAGTTGCATACTTCAACGCCTCTGTTCCGATAAACGCATATGAATTTCACAACATAGACGTTATCAACTTCCATCCCGCTCACGTTGAGCAGAGTGCTCCCGGCAGCGGTAACGTTTTCAGCCATCCCCATACAGGTAAGCTTGATCAGTACAGAAGCATTGCCCGTGAACAGAATCCCGACATCAAGTTCCTGTTCACTGTTGCAAACGGCAACCTTAACGTATTCGAGAGCTGGTTTGCTACAGAGCCTATGGCAGAAAAGTTAGCTGACGAGGTAGTAAACATAGTCAAGACATACGACTATGACGGCTTTGACGTGGACTATGAATTTCCCACAGGTGCGGTTCACCGTAAGCCTAATTTTGTTCACTTTATGAAGACACTTAAGGAGAAGTTTGCTGCTTTAGGTGAGGAAACAGGCAAGGAATATATCCTTTCTATGGCTGTTCCGGGTACTCAGTGGACCTTTGATCTCTTTGATATGAATGCACTTGCCGAGCACGTGTCATATTTCAATATGATGAACTATGACCTCTATATCGGTGAAAACGGCAAGTACACTCCTCACCATCACACACCTGCATATGATAACTATAACGGCTTTGCAGGCGGTAGTGTTTACGGCGACATTCAGCTTTATCTTGAGCGCGGAATTCCTGCAGACAAGATTGTTGCAGGCTGCGGACTTTACGCTCATCGCTGGACAGGTGTTGAGGATGGCGGTACACACGGCCTCTATCAGAGCGGCACCCTTGATTATTCCAACCTTCACTATACTCAGATAAAATACAGCTTTGTCAACAAGGGCGGATACGTCCGCTACTGGGACGAAAAGGCAGGCGCACCCTATCTTTACAATGCTACCCAGAAGGTATTTATCTCCTATGACGACGAGCAGTCGGTGGAGCTTAAGTGTAAGATAACGGCAGAAGAGGAAATCCGCGGTATTATGGTATTCGACTACTGTACCGCCGACGGTATCGGACTGTTTGATTCTATGAGAGGCTGGCTTGATCAGTATATGCCCGAGGAGGATATCCTCGATCAGTTCGAGGACGTCAACAAGAACGCCTGGTATGCCGATGCGGTTCGTTACTGTGTTACCAAGGGCTATGCACAGGGTATGAGCGATACTGTATTTGCGCCTAACTCTACACTTACCCGTGCACAGTTTGTACAGCTTCTTGCAGGTATAGACGGTGTTGACCTCACTCAATATAACGAGACAGACAGCACATTTAAGGATGTCAAGGTAGGCGCTTGGTTCCATAATGCCATCACATGGGCAGTTCGTAACAACTACGTTGCGGGTATGAGTGCAGACAGCTTTATGCCCAACGCTAACCTCACCCGTGAGCAGCTTGTACGTATACTCTATAACTATGCCGCGGATAACGGCAGAAATATGGAGGGCAGGGCAGACCTGACCGTGTTTGAGGATAATAATAAGATATCCGAGTGGGCATATGAAGAACTCAGCTGGGCGGTAGAAAATAAGATCGTCAGCGGTATGACAGCTACAACGGTCGGACCCAAGGGAACTGCAACAAGAGCTCAGGCGATGCAGATAATAAAGCAGTTTGATTCGCTTGAATCAAACTGAACAGAAGGCGGTAAGCCTTCTGTTAATGTAGAATGCAGAGTGCAGAATGCAGAATGCAGAATTAAGGAGGCTTTTTGACCTTGCGGTCAAAAAGCTTCTTTTTTTGTCGTGTTCAACTTGTTGAACATATCGCTCCCAAGGGGAATATCGCATCCTAAGGATAAGGTGATAATATACAACATGTTTCTCTAATCCCTTGACACATTTGGTTAAAATTGATATAATCAAAGTATCAATTTTCGAGGTATAGGATATGAAAATCAAAAATCTCATTTCAATCATCTTACTGGGGGTAATGCTTATTATGTCAGTTCCTTCTTTTGCTGCGGAGGCAGAGGTGAATATGCCTACGGCGACGAGTTTTGATAAGGACGGCATTATAGTTGCCTATTTCAATGCGACACAG
This sequence comes from Clostridia bacterium, assembly GCA_017398145.1. Taxonomy (GTDB): domain Bacteria; phylum Bacillota; class Clostridia; order Oscillospirales; family CAG-272; genus RGIG7300. The sequence goes on along the minus strand of JAFQHD010000089.1, from coordinate 16,401 downwards.
GGCTATTCTTCCTTTGAGTTCACAAACATCGACGTTCTGAACTATCATCCCGCATCGATAGTTGCCAACGGTATGAACTATACAAGCGGAACTATCGTCAGCCATCCTCATTCGAACAGACTTTCCTATTACAGACAGCAGGCTGTCGCGCAGAATCCCGACGTTAAGATCCTTCTTACCGTTGCCAACGGTAATATTACCGACTTTGAGAGCTGGTTCTATAATACCAGAAACGCGGATAGACTTGTTACCGAGATGATGTCTATTATCAAGTCATACGGCTATGACGGTCTTGATATCGACTACGAGTTTCCTCAGGGCGGCAGCAATACAAGACGTAACTTCGTTTACTTTATGCAGCGTATGAGAGCCGAGCTTGATGCTCTGGGTAAGACCAACGGTAAGGAGTATATCCTTTCCATGGCGGTACCCGGCGGCACCTGGGCGTTCAGCCTCTTTGATATGGTGGGACTTTCCCAGCACGTTGACTATTTCAATATAATGAACTATGACCTCTATGTCGGATCTGCAACTGCGGGTACAACACACCATCATACTGCACCCTATGACGATACACTTTTCCCCGGAGGAACTGTGAACAGTGATATAGCTCTTTACCGCAGCTACGGTATTCCGGATGAAAAGATTGTTGTGGGTCTTGGTATGTATGCTCGCCGCTGGACAGGTGTTCCTAACGTGAACAACGGTCTGCATCAGCCCGGTACGCTGGATCTTACTTCAAATGAAGCGTATATCCACTATACCACCCTTAAATCAAGCTACGAGAACAAGAACGGATACGTGAAATACTGGGACGAGGCATCCCAGGCACCTTATCTCTATAATGCATCAAGAGGAATATTCCTTACCTATGATGACGAGCGCTCCGCCAAGATCAAGTGCGAGCTTGCAGGTAGTTCGGGAGTACGCGGTATTATGGTATTTGACTACTGCACCACTGACGGTATCGGAATATTTGACAATATGCGTAAATGGATAGATGCGGCATCTATACCCGAGGTTCACGAGCATTCCTATACCCGTACAATGACCAAGTTCCCGGGTTGTGTTGAGGATGGTATTGTAACCTACACCTGCTCCTGTGGTGACAGCTACACGGAGTCTTATCCCGCCATCGGCAACCATTCGTGGAACGATTGGACGGTAACAAAAGAGCCTACAGCTACAGAAACGGGTGAACAGCAGAGAACTTGCCGCCGTAACTGCGGAGCGGTTGAAACAGAGATTATCCCTGCGCTTGGCGTTCCCGAGCCTGAACCCGAGCTTTCGGTTTCGGCAGACGGTCCTAATATCACTATAAGCGGTATGTCTGACGTAAAGGACGTATTTATCGCTCTCGGCGATTACAGCACCTACAGAGATGTTAAAAACAATATGGTAGTTCAGCTTACCACCAACAAGCTTGCGGGTGCAAGTGAATATACATATACCCTCAAGGAGGGCGGCTATTACACAGTTCTTGTCAGATATAATGACGGTACACAGAGCTTCCTCTATCAGCAGATCGACGTTACAGAGCCCGTATACACGGCAAACGGACTTCAGCTTACTGTAAGTAACCTTGCAGACGTCAAGGTCATCCGTACAGCATACGGCGAGCACAAGACCGTATCTGCCATCAAAAAGGCGGAGGGTGCAAGAGCCTTTACCGCAAAGAATGATATCTTAGGTGCTGACAGCTATACCGTTCAGTACAGAAATAACGGAGTAGTTACCGTTGCAGTTCAGTATAATGACGGCTACACCGATATCTATACTTACGAGGTAGTTCAAAAAGTGCCTACTATGGTACAAGAGGGTAACACCGTTATCTTCGGCGAGCTTGACGGACTTTATAACATCCGTTACGCCAAGGGTGAATGGAGTACCTCCTCTGAAATAAAGAAAGCCCCCGGCTCCCAGGCACTCAAGGCATCTGCCATAGATGAAAACGGCAATATCAAGGTCACACTTCCAACAGCAGGCACGTATGCCTTCTGCGTGCAGTATAACGACGAATCTTATAATTATTACACAGTAACGGTTGAATAAACAATAAAGAAGGTGTTTGTTATGAAAAAACTATTATCCTTAATTCTTGCAGTTATGATGCTTCTGCCCCTTATGTCGGCTTTCAGCCTTAATGCGGCCACCTCGGGCAGCTGCGGAGCATCCCTTAACTGGACTCTTTCGGGCAGCACTCTGACCATTACAGGCAGCGGTACTATGAACAATTACAGCTATTTTGAAAAGGCACCCTGGTATGACAGCCGTGCTTCCATCAAGAAGGTAGTTATCGCCGACGGCGTTACCACCGTAGGTAATTATGCCTTTTACCAGTGCAGTGCTTTGACAGATATCGATTTTCCCTCAAGCGGTCTTACCTATATAGGAGACGAGGCTATAAGAGAGTGCGATTCTCTTGTTACCCTTACTCTCCCCGAGGGGCTTGAAACTATCGGTCTTATCGCTATTGCGTATAACCCCAAGCTTGAGAGCGTATATATACCCGACTCTGTCAGCCGTATACGTAATATGGCATTTGCCCAGTGTACCGCTCTTAAGGAGATCGACTATCCCGACTCCTGTACAGAGATTGAGGGCTATATCTTCAGCGGTTGTACCGCTATTGAAAAGATAACGCTCCACGAGGGCATAACCAAGATAGGTCTTGGTGCCTTTGAGGTTTGTGAAAGCCTTACAAGTATCAATCTGCCCTCTACTCTTTTGAGCATTCGTAGTTCTGCCTTTGCTTACTGTAAATCACTTACCTCAATTACCGTACCCGAGAGTGTTTATTCTATGGAAACGGATATATTTTCAAACTGTCCCAAGCTTACCGTAGGCTGTTATGAGGGCTCTTATGCCCAGACCTACTGCGAAAAGTATTCGGTGGCTTATGAGCTTGTTGCTGCCCACGAGCATAGCTATACCCGTAAAATGACTACGTTGCCCGGGTGCGTGACCGAGGGTGAGATAACCTATACCTGTGAGTGTGGGGACAGCTATACCGAGCCTTATCCCGCTATCGGCAGCCACGTATGGACCGACTGGACTGTTACAAAGGAAGCCACCGAAACCGAGGACGGTGAGCAGCAGCGTACCTGCCGCCGTAACTGCGGAGCGGTTGAGACAGAAACTATCCCTGCGCTTGGTGTAGAGGCTCAGCTTTCGGTATCCTCCGTCGGTCCCAACCTTACCGTCAGCGGAATGGCAGACGTAAAGGACGTGTTTATCGCTCTCGGTGACTATAACACCTATGGAGACGTTAAGGCAAATTCAGTAGTTCGTCTTACCCCTGCAAAGCTGGCTGGAGCGACAGAATATACATATACACTCAGGGAGGGTGGATACTACACGGTTCTTGTAAGATATAACGACGGCACGCAGAAATTCCTCTATGAGCAGATCAACGTAACCCAGCCCGTATACACGGCAAACGGACTTCAGCTTACTGTAAGTAACCTTGCAGGCGTTAAGGTCATCCGTACCGCATACGGTGAGCATAAAACTGTATCTGCTATCAAAAAGGCGGAGGGTGCAAGAGCCTTTACCGCGAAGAACGATATCAAGGGCGCCGACAGCTATATGGTACAGTACAGAAATAACGGTAAGGTTACCGTTGCAGTTCAGTACACCGACGGCTACACCGATATCTATACTTATGAGGTGGTACAGAAGACTCCTGACTTCAAGCAGGATGGCAATACCGTAACCATCGGTAATATAGATGACCTCTATATCGTAAGATATGCCAAGGGCGAGTACAAGACTTCATCCGAAATTAAGAAGGCTGTTGGCTCACAGGCTATCAAGGCTTCTGCCGCAGTTGACGGTGTAATCACAATTACAGGTCTTAAGTCAGGCACGTATACTTTCTGTGTGCAATATAGTGATGAAAGTTATAACTACTATACAGTTGTAGTTGAGTAAATCAACGAAAGAAAAAACGCCCGAGGGCGTTTTTTCTTTCGTTGTGATCTTTACTTCAAAAGCTTAAACTTACCTATCAGGGGAAGCTCCTTTGCCTTACCGGAGGCGGCGTTTACGATACCTATTATCGCTATGACGGTTATAGGTATCCAGATAAGACTGAGTATGGTGCTCAGCGCGCTGAATATAAAGCCTCTGCCGCCTACAAGACCGTAGTTATATTTCCAAGGGAATATTGAACGGAGTATCGATAAAAGTATATTCTGTAATACCGTATATCCGACGTAAACTATAAACAGTATAAGTCCCTGATTTGCGTGAAATCTTGCGTATTTTGAATCCTTTTTGGCAAACATAGGGATGAATACCAAGGGACCTAAGTAGGATAAAACCGAAATTCCCTTGTTGTCGCTCACGTCCTTGGGGTCAAACTCGGAGGTCGTATCAGCGGTATTGTTGAGATTCTTTACCTTGTCCTTAAAGTTGTTGGGGTTTTCGTTATTCATTTTTGTGTTCTCCTTTATGATTTATGTTACTCTGCAGGTGCGTTAAAGGTCAAGTCGCCCTTGTCACCCTCACGCCAGTTCACGGTCATCTTGTAGCCCGCCTCGTCGGACGCAACGAAGGTGTAGATAGAGCCGAAGTCGTATTCCATTTCGTCAAGATCAAAGCCTGCACCGCGAAGGGTCTCTATGTAAGCCTTCATCTGATCTATGGTCCAGTTAAACTCGGCTGTATAAGTCTTTGAATAAACGCTGTAGTTTTCCTTGATCATCTCAACGGGGGGAGCAGGGAAGTATGCCTTTGCCTCGGCTATGCCCTTTTCCTTTGCATCGTCGGGGTCTCCGCCGTAATCGTCAAGGTTGAATATATCGGTCACCTTGGGAACGTTCTCGGTTTCAAAGCTTATAAGCTTGTACTGAACTCCGTATATCTCGGAGATCTCCTCGCCCTCAAGAAGAGAAATGGGCTCGTCTTCCCGCCATACGAGAACCTCGGTATCCTTGTCTATCCAGAGCTTGTTCTTCTGCAGGAAGGGAGTTACCTCGGTATATATATCGCAGTCATAACCCTGCTTTTCTTCTGAGCCTACCTTTTCCCACAGCTCTCTGTCCACGTAGAGGACGGATTTTATATACCCGATTACAGAGGGTATCTGAGCCATATTGTTCTCAAGTTCGTATTCAACCGTTTCCTCCTCGTATTCACTGTCTGTGTAGGTCACGGTATCGCGATAGATAGAGTAGGTTCTCGTTACGTCCCCTCTTTCCTTTACGTAGTAAATGTTATACGCATCCTTGAGATATACCTCTTCGCCGTCGTAGAGGACCTCTATCTCATCATACTCGCTCTCGCCCACGAGAGACTTGTTCTCAAACTTGAGATGGAAGGGCTTGGTCCACCAGGCGTCGTCGTAGGGCAGATCCTCCTGCTCGTTGTTTTCGGCGTTTTCGTTGTAGTCCTGAACGTCGTCGATAAGCTCTCCCACTTCCTTAAGATCGTTTAACGCATCCTTGACCTCGGGGTCAACGCAGGAGCATAACGTAGGGATAAGCATTAAAAGTGTGACGGTTATACATATAAATTTTTTCATATTGACCTCCTTTGGTCTTAAAATTATTTGCTTCTGAACTCGTCAAAGGCTTTGAACATTACGGCCGCCTGTGCTCTTGTTGCGGTACCGTTGGGATCAAGATAGTCCTTTTCGCCTCTTTTTACACCTGAGATAAGCTTTGCATCCACCGCCCATTCTACGCAGTCTCTTGCCCAGGCCGGAACCTTCTTTTCGTCGGGATAAGAGGAAAGGTCGGCTCTGCCCTCAAGGGATACGCCGTTCATTTCTGAGTATGTATAGAAGAAGCGTGCAAGCTGTGCCCGGGTAACGTCGTTGTTGGGGCCGAATTTGGTGTTAGAAAGACCGCTTGTGATCTTGTTTTCCACCGCCCAGCAGACAGCCGCGTTGTACCAATGGGATGCCTTGACGTCCTCAAAGCCTGAGCTTGAATTTTTGTACTCGTCAAGATCAACGCCGTGTACCTTTGAAAGTATGGTGATAAACTGTGCTCTTGTCAGATTGCCGTTAGGCTGGAAGCTGGTGGGTGTCATACCCGAAACGTAGCCCATATCAACGCAGTACTGAACAGACTCTGCAAACCAATGATGAGGCTTAACGTCACTGAAGGTAAGCGCCCCTGCGTTTGCTTCAAGAATGTTTGACCAGGGGGAGCTGCCTATAGGACCTGTAAAGCGAACGCGGAGCTTTACGTTTGTATCGGGAGTAAGGCTTTCGTATCCGTCAAAAACAAGGACTCTCTTACCGTCGCGGGTCGCCCAGCTTGCGTTGGCAACGTAGCCTGATATCCAATCTCCGCCGTTTACACTTACCTGAGATTCAAGGTAAAGGGGCTCAAAGTAATCATTCATTTCATAGTAGAGATAAGCATCCCATACAGAGTCGGGAGTTGACTGAACGAAGGTGATGTTATAGTAGTCGCCGTCCTCCTCCTGCTCGATAAGAAGCTCTGAGATAGAGGGCGCTGCGTAGCCTGTAGGCTCTGCGGGAACTATCTGTGTTGTGTTCTTGCCGAATACGGCAGACTCTGACCAACCCGAGAGCTTTCTCTGCATTTCACCGGGACCCTCGTATCCGTCGTACATTACCACCGGTTCCCATTCCATATAGTAACGGCAGCGGATATAGAGGCTGTGGTTTTCGGTATCAAAGGAATAGATGTTTTCATACCAATCATCGTAGTGATACACGTAGGTGGTGATAGCAGGCTGTAAGGGAACAAAGGTATCCTCACCTTGCCCCTCGTGATAGGTCAACCAGAAAAACTCGAAGTCCTCTACCATTTCGTTGCTTACACCGATAGTCTGATAGCCGTCGCCATATCCTCCGATCCAGGTAGTTTCGTCCCATTCCTCGGTGTACTGCCAGTTGTCCTCACCGTCAAGGGATACGTCGTACTGTATCCTCAGATCAAATGACCAAAGATTATATTTTTCATAGAATGCATCGCTGTCATTGTAGTATTCTGCAGTAAGCTCCAATACGTCGCGGTCGATCAAGGCGTACATTCTCAGATCATCGTGACGACCCTCGGTTTCATCTCCGTCGGTAAAGACAAAGTAGTTTGGTGCCTCGGGAGTGGGCAACTCAAATGCGGATAAGTCATTTTCCCCTGCAAACGCCGTCACCGTGAATACGTATAATACTATGAGCAGAGAAAACAAAACAATAGCTGTTTTTTTCATTGTAGTATCTCCTTTCATTAAAGACCTAACAGGTCCTTGAACCCCATCTTCTTTTTCGGCTCGGGCTTGACGTAGTCAAAACCGCCGTATGGCTCACGCTTGCAAAAGCCTATGCAAGCACGATCGGGATCACCTTCAAAGCAATGCTCGGTATCTACGTTATATACAATGCCGTCTTTACGTTTGAACAGCTGCCGTACCGAGGGGTACTGTCCTGCGGGACGAAAGCCGTTTTGCTGTAAAATCTGTCTGTATTCGTCCACCGCACGGTGAGCCGCCGCTTCGTCGCCATCAAAACAAGCACTGAAGCTGACTCCGTCAGAGCCGTAGTCCTCAATGGATATCTCACCGCCGCAGCTCCATCGGGGGTATACGGCAAGCAGAGCATCCCACTCTGCCATCACCTCGGCATTCCGTCTCTGTTTTGCCTCCTCCTCCTGTATCGCTATGGGGAGCTTGGCTCCGCACTCCGAGCAGAATTTAGTACCGATATTATTCTGTCTGCCGCATTGAGTGCATACCGAACTTTGCGCCAAGGTGGTCTCAGGCAGGGGCTCGCCGCATTCGGGACAGAATTTTTTGTCCGAGGAGGCAGGCTTGCCGCATTTGGGACAGAGCTTCATATTCTTACTCATTTCGGTGGCGTATCCGCCTACTGCACGCTCAAGGTTGGAGAACGCTCCCTCAAGACCCGAGGTGCCGACGGTATTGCCGGTGTATTCACGGGTACTGCTATCGATAGCGTTTGCCGCCTTGTTGGTAAGCTCGGTTACCTTGGGTTCCACCGCCTTGCTTAAGGCGTTACCTACGGCTTGACCTACGCCCTTTGCTACGCCTTTGCGTATAGCTCTTTCTAAAAATCCCATTTTTCTGACCTCCTTTACAGATCCTTATATTTAATTAAAATTTGCTTTCTGTTTGATATACCTAACTTTCGGTAAATGTTCTTGCAATGAAAATGCACCGAAGAATAGGTTATATAAAGCTCGTCGGCTATCTGCTGCAGACTTTTGTCTGACAGAAGATACTCAAAGACCTCTAACTCCCTCGGGGACAATCCCTCTATCTCGGGATGCTTTTCCAATATTATTTTGTACTTTTGTTTTGCAAGCTTCAGATAATCAAAATAATTCAGTTCGTTGTTATTCACCTGCATCCCTCCTGTTGGTAGTATAACTACCAATCAAGGTAGTTATTGGTTTAAATGTTGAAAAAATATTAAAATCCTGCTATAATTAAGAAAACTATCATTTGTGTCTAAATTATACTGCAAAATGGGTAGTTATACTATCCCTTGTTCAAGGGGTTTTTGGTATTTTTACCTGTTTTTGGGGAGATTTTTATGAATTTGTCCATACTTCTCGAGAATCTGAAAAAAAGAAAAAGCTATCCCTTGTGGATGCTCGTATGCTTCGGTATGTTTACGGCCTGGCAGATGGGATTTGTATATTTTATGACTCCTTCTCTGGTCATAGACGGCAGAGTGCCCCTACCTATCACCGAGGATAACGTGACGTTGCTTATTGCGGCGGGATATCTGCTTGGCATAGCGGTGATGATATTCCTGCCCCGTATGGTCGTATGGGCAGAGCGTATGTCGGTGTGCGGTGCACTTGTGACTATTCTTGCGCTTTTTATCCCTATGCCCCCCGATATGCAGGTGCTTATCCTGTATTGTCACTCCTTCTTCTGCTTTTTTATGATAGCCTTTGAGAGCTTTATTATCATCAATCTGTTTACCGAAAAAACTGCGGTATTTCATCTGTGTGTCGGATACGTGCCGGCTTTGATCATAATCGCTCTCGTCCAGAACGATGTTTTTCCCATAAACTTTTCCATATTTAGAATACTTACGATCATAATGCTGATTATGATGGCGGTGTTCTTCTTCGGTCTTCCGGCTTCTAAGGACAGCTATCCCGTGTACATCAAGCGAAGCGACGGTGTATACACTCCCAAAAAGCTTTTATGGGGCGTATATATCCTGGTGTTTGTGAGCTGTATAATGATGCTTGCGGGACCTACGGCTGTAGCCGTGGTTAAGAACGGCATCTTTACGGCGTATATGGCTGATGCCGCGGCGTCTCTTGTGGTGTACGTATTATATAAGAAATTTTCGGTGCACCCCATGCGTACCGTTTCTATATTCACAGCCTTCTCTGCGGTGGGATTTCTTTTCCTGTTCATATCCTCCTATCTGCCGGGTTTGGCGTACGTTGCCTGTGTATTTATAGGCTTTGGATTTATGCCTTGCCTGCTCCTGCCCCTCTACGGCAACGTGCTTATGAAGAACTACCCGTCAAGGTTTATCACCCCCATTATTATGATTTTAGCGGTGGTGACTGTGGTCATACAGAGCGCTCTGGTGGAGGCATTCCGTTCTATGCCCGATATGCTTCACCTTGCATATGCCGCTATTACCGTGGTGCTGACGGTTATATTCGTGCAGCTTGCACCTCATCTTATTTATGCCTTTGACAGAAAGATCGAAGATAAGGAGACCGAAAAAGAAATGGAAGAAAAAGAAGAGATCACAGAGGCAGCCTCACCTCTTGCCGGACTTACCAAGCGTGAAAGGGAAGTGCTTGACCTCATCGGATGCGGCTACTCCAATGCCGATGTTGCAAAGGTACTCTTTATCTCTGAGCATACTGTAAACGACTATACCAAAAAGATATACCGCAAGCTTGACGTTCATTCCCGTCACGCGGCGGCACAGATAGTCAACAGATACAACAAATAAACAACCGTAAATTTACAGTGTCAACGACTTGACGGGTAGTAAAACTACCTTATCGGGGCGTTGACACTTTTTACCTATAGTGCTATCATAAATATGAACGAAATATTAAAAAGGAGTTATAAAAATGAAGACCAAACGAATTTTATCCCTTGCACTCGTACTGATAATGCTTATCGGTACGGTCTGTCAGACGGGTATCACCGTATTGGCTGACGGAGTAAGCTGGGATCTGACCGACGGTGTGCTTACTATTTCCGGTACCGGCAGTATGGACCCGCTCTGCTACAGCGGTACATCCCCCTGGTACGGTCAGAGACTCAAGGTCAAGAGCATCGTGATAGAGGAGGGCATTACCTCTATAGGCTACTATGCCTTTATGAGCTGTGCCAACGCTACCTCCGTAAGCATCCCCTCCACCGTGACCTCGATCAAAGAGGGTGCCTTTGACTACTGCGGAGATATCACCGAGCTTAAGCTCCCTGCAGGACTCAAGTCTATAGGCGATTTTGCTTTCGGAAGTTGCAGCGACGTTACCGAGCTCACTCTCCCCGACGGACTTGAGAGCATCGGTAAGGGAGCCTTCTCCTTTATGGGTATCACCGAGCTCGTTATACCCGAGTCGGTCACCTTTATAGACGGCTACGCTCTGCGTTACTGCACCGAGCTTGAATCGGTAACTCTGCCTTCTCACATGACCGAGTTCCCGGATCAGCTTTTGGCATACTGTGACTCTCTTACCACGGTAGAGCTTCCGAAAGGTCTTACCTCTCTCGGATATCAGTGCTTCTACCGTTCTAAGGGACTTACACATATCACTATCCCCGCAGGCATAACCGCAGTAGACGAGTATACCTTCTACGGCTGCAGCAATCTTGAGGAGATAACCTTTGAGGGTACGATCACCTCGGTAGGCAAGGGTGCCTTTGAGAGTACGGATGCTCTCACCTCCTTCCCCTTTACCGACGCTATCACCGAGATAGGCTACCGCGCCTTTGCGGAAAGTGGCCTCAGCGGTGAGCTGGTGCTTCCTGCAGGACTTACTGCCGTTTCGGAATCGGCATTCTCCGAGTGTGTCGGTATTACCTCAATTACCTTCCCCGAATCGGTGGAAAAAATAGACTTCCAGGCATTCAACGGCTGTACAGGCATAGAGAGCCTTACCATCCCCGAGACTATTAAAACCATCGATGGGGAAGCCTTTCAGAACTGCTGCGGTATAAAGAGCCTTACCTTACACGACTCTATAGAGAGCATAGGTGACAACGCCTTTTACTGCTGCTGCGGTATCGAGGACGAGCTTATCATACCCGCAGGTATAGGATATATAGGCTATCAGGCATTCGGCGACTGTGATATGCTTACCACAGTTACCCTTGAGGGTGTTGACACCGAGTACGGCGGCGCTCCCTTCGCTTACTGCGATTATCTCAAGGAGATATTCCTGCCCGAGGGTATCACCGAGCTGCCTACCGAGCTGTTTTCCAATCTTACGTCTCTTAAGACTATAGTTCTTCCCGATACGCTCACCTCTCTCGGAGACAGCGCGTTCTTCGGTAACGAGGCACTTACCTCGGTCACCATCCCCGAGAATATCAGCGTTATTCCCTCACAGTGCTTCTACGGATGTGTAAACCTTGAAAAGGTAACGGCGCTTGGCGATATAGTGCGTATAGAGGATTCGGCATTTGGCGATACCCGCAGTCTGACCGAATTTGACTTTGAGCCCGGTCTTACATATATAGGCGATCACGCATTTACCCGAAGCGGATTAAACGGCGACGTCGTTATCCCCGAGGGCGTGGAATATATAGGCGACTATGCCTTCTGGGCATCCGCTATTGACGGTATTACACTTCCTTCGACTCTTGAATATATTTCAAACGTTACCTTCTGGGAAACGAACCTTGAATATATAAACGTTCACGAGGATAATCTGAACTATGCTTCAGTTGACGGTGTCCTCTATACCGAGGATATGAAAGAGCTCATTATGTACAATAACCTCTCAAGCCGCGTAGAGTTCCATATCCCCGAAACGGTGGAAAAGGTTCACGAATACTGCTTCTACGGCGGATATTACGATGGCGTGGCTCTTGAAAAGATCGTATTCCCCCGTTCCATAATCGAGCTTCCCGGATATCTGTTCTACAATTTCTCGCAAGACTGCGTATGGGTATATAAGGACAGCTACGCTGACGAATATTTTAAAAACGGTTGGGAAATTGATATCAGATACGTGGTTGACCGTATAGAGCTTCTGACCCTGCCCACAAGACTGGTATACCCAATAGGCGGCAATTTCAGTACCGCAGGTATGACGGTATCCTTTGAGGACAGCACGGGCTACAGCGGAATTATAGATTCGGGCTTTGATATAGGCGAATACGATTTCTCAACTCCCGGTCAGCACAGCGTACCCGTAGGCTACAACGGCAAGTGGATAAACATCCTCGTTACCGTTGACCCCGACCTTATTCTCCTTCCCGCCTCCGAGCATCCCTATCCCGAAGACTTTTACGGCGAGTGGGAATATACCGATAAATATAACTTTGAATCCTTGGACGTTACGTTTGCTCCCGAGACCGAGACCGAGGATTATTACGATACCATTACTATCTACGACAAGGACGGAAACGAGGTAGGGGTATATTCGGGAACAGAGCTCTCCGGTGCTACGGTAAACGTTCCCGGCAACTATTTCAAAATAGTTCTTCAGAGCGACTCCTCCTACAGCCTGTGGGGCTTTGAGGTAGTGGCGGTTACAGGCAACTGTGAGCATATCACAGGTGATTGGGTGGTTACGAAAGAGCCTACCACCGAGGAAACAGGCGAGGAGACCTTATACTGCACCAAGTGCGGTCAGCCTCAGGAAACGAGAGAGATACCCAAGCTCGAGCCTGCCATAGTTCCCGAGATCACGGGCGTATTCAACTATACCGTTTCTATGGTAAACCTGGAGGATATAAAGGAGATACGCTTTGCCATAGGTCATTATACCACCGGTTCTGAGGTCAAAGGGGCAGAGAAGAACGTGACTCTTGACGCGGCAACAGTTGCTAAGTACACGGACGTTATGGGTACCTTTATATACGATCTTCCCTGGATGGGCGAATATACCTTCTGGGTAAGGACTAATGCAGGAGAGTCCTATTTCCTCTATACCAACGTAAACTATATCAATCCCTACGTAGATACCTACGGCGTTATGATGACCGTTAAGGACTACGGCGAAAACTATAAGGATCTTTGGATCGCCAAGGGTAACTTCAATACCTACAACGAGATCAAGGCAAGTACAGAATTTAAATATCAGGCTTCAAAGAACAAGCTTGATCTCTATGCCAAGACCACTCACGATTTCAGCTATACCCTCTACGAGCCCGGCGTGTATACCGTGCTCATAAGATATAACGACGGCACCTCGGACCTTCTGTATACCGAGCTTACCGTAGATACCCCCGTTTTCGACGAAAACGGACTTCAGGTAACGGTATCAAACATCCCCGATATCAAGATAATCAGAACCGCATACGGTCACTATGAGTCTGTAGCTGATATCAAGAAGGCGGCGGGAGTCCGTAACTTCTCCAATAAGAACGATATCAAATATGCCGAGGAATATATGATACAGTACCGTGACGAGGGCGAGGTGACCCTTATCGTTGAGTATAACAACGGCTACAAGCATTTCCACTATTATAACGTAGAACAGAAGGTAGCTACTATGGTACAAGAGGGTAACACCGTTACCTTCGGAAACCTTGACGGACTTTATAACATCCGTTACGCCAAGGGCGAGTGGAAGACGTCCTCCGAGATAAAGAAAGCACCCGGTTCACAGGCGCTCAAGGCTTCTGCTATTGACGAAAACGGTTATATTAAGGTCACACTTCCAACAGCAGGCACATATACCTTCTGCGTACAGTATGATGACGAGAGCTACAATTATTATACGGTAGTGGTTGAATAATACAGAGTGTAAACTATAGAAGCTTATTGACCCAAAGGGCAATAAGCTTCTATTTTGTATAAATGTTAAAAAACCGTTATTTTCACATTGTTATTGACAAATATAGGGAATAGTGTTAAAATTTATATATAATCACAAAAAGGAGAATGTTATAGCCATGAAAAGAACGGTATCATTTATTCTCGTGATGGTCATGCTCGTTACGGGCTTTACCTTTCCTGCTGTAAATGCAGAGGAAACCAATATAAGCTGTTCTGTTGACGGTGACACGCTGACCATATCAGGCAGCGGTGCCATACCTGCTTATTATCGCGGAGATTATGATAAGGACTCGATTCATCACGTTATCATCGAAGAGGGAATTACCGAGATAGGCGACCGTGTGTTTGAGTTCTATTATTCTCTTGAAACCGTCAGCTTGCCCGATACACTTGAGCACATAGGCGTTTCGGCATTTGCCGTTTGCCGTTCCCTTAACGATGTTACTCTGCCCGAGGGGCTTAAGAGTATCGACGATTATGCATTCTATAACTGCCGATCGATTACCGAAATGGTAATTCCCGAGAGCGTTACTTATCTGGGAGAGCATATCTTCGACTATGCGTTGGGTCTTTCTTCCGTGAGCCTGCCGTCACATTTTACAGTGCTTCCTGCGGCGACCTTCCATCACTGTGAATCGCTGAAGGAAATAGAGCTTCCCTCGGGTATCACCGAAATGGGGGACAGTACCTTTTCCTATTCGGGCATCGAGAGTATCGTTATACCCAAGGGTGTAACCCTTATTCCCGAGAGAGCCTTTGAGGAATGCTTGTATCTTGAGAGCGTCACCCTGTCGGATAAGATCGAAAAGATCGATAAATATGCGTTTTATCATACTCCCTCGCTTAAGGGCATCGATCTTCCCGAAAGCCTCAGAGTTATAGAATATGCCGCATTTAACCGAAGCGGACTTGAGGGTGAGCTTGTGATCCCCGAGGGTGTAGAGGAAATGTACTGGAAGACGTTTTTCGATACCGACATTACAAAGCTGTCTCTACCTTCCACCCTTACCCATATGGACTATGCTATATTCGGTATGACGCCTCTTACCGAGATAACCGTGGACGAGGACAACCCCGTTTATACATCATACGAGGGATGCCTCTACAGTAAGGATATGACTGTTCTCTATATGTACACCAACGGCGACGGTAAGGAAGAGGTAATTATACCTGCATCTGTAGAATATCTTGACGGATATTCCTTTGGCGGTAATGATATCATTAAAAAGATATATCTACCCTTCGGTATCCGTACTATCCATAACGAGGCGATTGCAGACAGAGGATATTATGCAGAGCCTTATCCCTATTATTGCTATAGAGGGACACCTGCTGACGATCAGTTGAAATACTGGTTCGGTGAGGAGCGTGTAGGTTATCTTGAAATCGAGGATATTTCTATCACCGAAATGCCGTACAGGACAGAGTATTC
Source organism: Clostridia bacterium (assembly GCA_017398145.1). Lineage (GTDB taxonomy): Bacteria > Bacillota > Clostridia > Oscillospirales > CAG-272 > RGIG7300. Next base: position 1,024 of record JAFQHD010000089.1, on the reverse strand, counting down.
GATAGCAGAGAAATTCAAGCCTCTCGGGCTATCTTTCTGTGTGACCGACGCCTTTGGTGAAAAGTCGTACTTTGACAGTGATTTTGAAATAGGAGAATACGATTTCTCGAAGGAAGGCAAGACAAATGTTTCGGTTAGTTTGTGGGGTTATACCCTCGATGTTCCCGTAACGGTCAAACCCGACGTTTCACCCATCCCCGAGTCGATGCATCCCTACGAGAGCAACTTCGACCGCACCTGGATATATGCCCATCAGTACAAGTGTGAATATCTCAGAGTTAGCTTCTCTGAAGATACCTTTACGGAGAGAGGATATGACATAATTTCAATATTCGATGCTGACGGTAACTTAGTTGGTGAGTATTCTGGTAATGATCTTGCAGGTGTTACCGTTGATATCCCCGGCAACAGCTTTTCGCTTCACTTTGTAAGTGACGGTTCAAGGGAAGAATACGGATTTTCTATTGACGGTATCGAGGCAGTGGGCGAGGTGCGTAAGCCTGATATAAGCATAGATAATTACACCGTAACTATAACCAATGCCAAGGATATCAGTGCTATGCGTTATGCAAGCGGAGTTCATACTACCGCAGGATCTATAAAGAACGATCCTGACCGTGTTGATATCTCTGCTTCTGTTATTGCAAAAAATACTGTTGACGGCAAATTTGTATACGAAATGCCGGACGGCGGATATTATACCTTCTGGATGAGAATGTCCGACGGAACAGAGTATTTACTTGAGGCAGATATGACCAAGTTTACTCCCACGGTAGATACCTATGGGGTAAAGATAACCGTAGACGGTCTGTATAACGTAAAGGATTTCTTTATAGCCAAGGGTGAGTTTAACAGCTATAATGAGATCAAGAATAACGAATACATAGTCCGTGTTACGCCTACAAAGATAGCGGGCAAGCACAGCTATACTTATACAGTAAGCGATCCCGGTATGCATACTGTACTTGTACGTTACAATGACGGTAGCGAATATATCTTCCACGAGGAATTAACTGTTGAGGAG
>JAFQHD010000088.1 GCA_017398145.1 Clostridia bacterium | reverse complement strand
TGTACGCATAGCTTGCATACAGGGTCAAGTCGCCCTTGACCTGAACTGCAGAGCCTGCGGAATAGGTGATGTTACCCATAGCGGCGTTTTCTGCCGATATAGCCCAGCCGCGGAATACCATTCCGGACTTGGTGGGATTGGTGGATGGAACGGTTAAAGTGGTACCGACCGTAGCTGTTACCTTGCCGGGACCGCCGCTTCCGCCGTTGGGGTTAAAGAATACCGTTGCGGTATCAGCCGCTGTTATCATAGTCGGAAGTGTTGGGATGAGCATTGCCAGTATCATAACTACTGCAAGCACTCTTTTTGTGAGGTTCATTTCTAAAATTCTCCTTTGAAGTTTATTTTTTCTCACTAATTAATAATTATATCACTGTTAGTCATATTATGTCAAGGAAATTCGTTGACGCATCAATATTTGTTACATTTTAACAATATATTTGTAAATTACTGTAAAATCAAAAAGAGGCTTTTCGCTAGAAAAGAGCGAAAAGCCTCTATAAGTTTACAGTTTTATACTTTTTGAGATTTATATCCTCGTGTGATTATGTACTGTATAAATATACTTCATCCGATTTTGGATGCAAACACTTGTTTGCTTAGAATAATCCGCTGATCTTTCCGTTTTCGTCAACGTCGATCTTTTCAGCTGCGGGAACCTTGGGAAGTCCGGGCATTGTCATAATATCACCTGTCAGAACTACCACAAAGCCTGCACCTGCGCTGATCTTGACGTTCTTTACGGTTACGGTAAAGCCGGTAGGAGCACCAAGCTTTGTCATATCGTCGGAGAAGGAATACTGTGTCTTTGCGATACATACGGGGCAGTTGCCAAAGCCCAGCTCTGTGAGCTTGTCAAGCTGCTTCTTTGCTGCGGGAAGTATGTTGATACCGTCACCGCCGTATACCTTCTTTACAACCTTTTCAATCTTCTCTTCAAGGCTGTCAGCATCCTCATAGCTGAAGGTGAAGTCGCCCTTTTCCTCCTCGCAGAGACGAACTACCTCTTCTGCAAGAGCTTCGCCGCCCTTACCGCCTTCTGCCCATACGGTAGAAAGAACTACGTTTACGCCAAGCTCCTTACACTTCTTGATAACAAGCTCGATCTCGGCATCGGTATCGGTGGGGAAGCGGTTTACTGCTACAACAGAAGGCAGCTTGTAAACGTTCTTAATGTTGGAAACATGACGAAGGAGGTTAGGAAGACCCTTTTCAAGAGCCTCAAGATTTTCGCTTCCAAGCTCTGTCTTTGCAAGACCTCCGTGCATCTTAAGAGCACGAACTGTTGCAACGATAACGACAGCAGAAGGTGTGAGACCTGCAAAGCGGCACTTGATGTCAAGGAATTTCTCTGCACCCAGGTCAGCACCGAAGCCTGCCTCTGTTACTGTGTAGTCAGAGAGCTTCATTGCCATACGGGTAGCGGTAACAGAGTTACAGCCGTGAGCAATGTTGGCGAAAGGACCGCCGTGAACGAATGCGGGTGTACCCTCAAGGGTCTGTACAAGGTTGGGCTTAAGAGCGTCCTTAAGAAGTGCGGTCATTGCACCGTGAGCATTAAGCTGACCGCAGGTCACGGGCTTTTCATCGTATGTATAGCCTACTATTATCTTGGAGAGTCTTTCTTTAAGGTCGGATATAGATTTACTCAGACAGAGAACTGCCATAATTTCGCTTGCAACGGTGATATCGTAGCCGTCCTCACGAGGAACACCGTTTACACGGCCGCCGAGACCGTCTGTTACGAAACGAAGCTGTCTGTCGTTCATATCAACGCAACGCTTCCAGGTGATACGGCGGGGGTCGATATTGAGAGCATTGCCCTGATAGATGTGGTTATCAAGCATAGCCGCAAGAAGATTGTTGGCAGCCCCTATTGCGTGGAAGTCGCCTGTAAAGTGGAGGTTGATATCCTCCATAGGAACTACCTGTGCCCAGCCGCCGCCTGCTGCACCGCCCTTGACACCGAATACGGGGCCCAGAGACGGCTCGCGCAGAGCTACCAGCACGTTCTTGCCGATACGCTTAAGACCGTCTGCAAGACCGATGGTGGTGGTGGTCTTACCCTCACCCGCAGGGGTGGGAGTAATAGCAGTAACAAGGATAAGCTTACCGTCCTTTTTGGTCTCGTCGTTAAGGAGGGAGAGATCTACCTTCGCTTTGTACTTACCGTACTGCTCAAGATATTCATCGGGGACGCCTGCTACCTTTGCTATCTCGGTAATAGGCTGCATTTCTACAGATTGTGCAATTTCTATATCAGACTTGTACATGTTCGCTGTTCTCCTTATATATTAGTTATTAAAATATTTGTAAGCGGAATTGAAGAGGTTCATCTCGTATGTTCCCTCAACATTCTTGTAGAGACCCGAACCGATACGCTCGCTGTGACCCATCTTACCAAGGACTCTACCGTCGGGAGAGGTGATACCCTCGATTGCGTGGGCGGAGTTGTTGGGGTTAAATGCGATGTCGTATGTTGCGTTACCCTCAAGGTCACAGTACTGGGTAGCGATCTGACCGTTGGCTGCAAGCTTAGCTATAAGCTCGTCGCTGCCAAGGAATCTACCCTCACCGTGGGAGATCGGTACTGTGTAGACCTCGCCTGCCTTTGTACCCATGAGCCAGGGAGACTTGTTGGAAGCGATAGCTGTACGAACAAGCTTGGACTGGTGGCGTGCGATGGTATTGAAGGTAAGTGTGGGGCAGCTTTCATCTGTATCGATGATCTCGCCGTAGGGAACAAGACCCAGCTTGATAAGAGCCTGGAAACCGTTACAGATACCAAGCATCAGACCGTCACGGTTATTAAGTAATCCGTGAACAGCATCCTTTACAGCCTTGTTACGGAAGAATGCGGTAATGAACTTACCACATCCGTCAGGCTCGTCACCGCCGGAGAAACCGCCGGGGATAGCAATGATCTGTGCGTTCTCGGTCTGCTTTGCAAAGTACTCTACGCTGTCGGCAATGCCCTGAGCGGTAAGGTTCTTGATAACGATGATCTCGGTGTCAAGGCCTGCGCGGCTTGCCGCCTTTGCGGTATCAAACTCGCAGTTTGTACCGGGGAATACGGGGATAAGCACCTTGGGCTTAGATACCTTGGTACGTACCTGAGGATAGGACTCTGCGTTATATCTGAAGTTCTCGGGCTTTTCTGCATTGAAGTCGATGTTACAGTGGTAAACATCCTCAAGCTTGCCCTCGTAGAGCTTGTTTAAGCCACAGAGACAAACCTTTTCGTCACCGAGGGAGATGGAACCTTCCTCTACGGTGTAACCGAGAGTTTCGCCAACCTCTGTATTGTCAACCATCTCAAGGATGAATGCACCGTAGTTGTAACCGAAGATGTCAGCCACGGTCATAGCATCGTCATACTTAAAGCCGATGCCGTTACCGATAGCCATCTTGTATACCGCTTCAGCGATACCGCCGAGGGTAGGTGTATAAGCGGCTGCAACCTTACCCTGACGAACGAGCTCAGCAACCTTGTTGTAGTTTGCAATAAGGCTGTCTGTCTTGGGAAGGTGGTTCTCGTCGTACTCGGTACGAAGGATAGCCACACGGTGACCTGCCGCCTTAAACTCGGGGGATATGATATTCTTTATATCGTCTGTAGTAACAGCGAAGGAAACAAGAGTAGGAGGAACATCAAGCTTCTCAAAGCTTCCGGACATAGAGTCCTTACCGCCGATAGAGCCGATGCCGAGGTTCTTCTGTGCCTTAAATGCACCGAGAAGAGCTGCAAGAGGCTTACCCCAACGCTTGGCATCAACACCGGGCTTTTCAAAGTATTCCTGGAAGGTCAGATATACATCCTCAAAGGATGCACCTGTAGCAATAAGCTTACATACAGACTCAACTACCGCAAGATAAGCGCCGTGGTAGGGGGATTTTTCGGTAATAAAGGGGTTGTAGCCCCAGGACATAAGAGATACTGTAGAGGTATCACCTGTCTCTGTGGAGATCTTGTTGACCATTGCCTGGATAGGAGTAAGCTGATACTTACCGCCGAAGGGCATAAGAACTGTACCTGCGCCGATGGTGGAGTCAAATCTTTCGGAAAGACCTCTCTTGGAGCAGGTGTTAAGGTCGGATGCAACTGCCTTGTAGTTGTCGGTGAAGCTGCCTTCCACCTTCTTAGCATAGCACTCGGGCTTTGCGGGAGCGATATTAATGTGCTTGGGAGCACCGTTACTGTTAAGGAATTCACGGCTAAGGTCAACGATAGCCTTGCCGTTCCAATGCATTACAAGACGGGGATCCGCCTGAACCTTTGCTACGACTGTAGCTTCAAGGTTTTCGCTGTCAGCAAGCTTACAGAAGCGCTCAACGTCCTTTGCTTCAACTACAACAGCCATTCTTTCCTGAGACTCGGAGATAGCGAGCTCTGTACCGTCAAGACCGTCATACTTCTTGGGAACTGCATTAAGATCAATTACAAGACCGTCAGCAAGCTCGCCGATAGCAACAGAAACACCGCCTGCACCGAAGTCGTTACAACGCTTGATAAGCTGAGAAGCCTCTTTGTTTCTGAAAAGTCTCTGAAGTTTTCTTTCCTCGGGTGCGTTACCCTTCTGAACTTCGGCACCGCAGGATTCAAGAGACTGGAGATTGTGGGATTTTGAAGAGCCTGTAGCACCGCCGCAGCCGTCACGGCCTGTTCTGCCGCCTAAGAGTATTACGATATCGCCGTCCTCGGGTCTTTCGCGGCGTACGTTTTCAGCGGGAGCCGCAGCGATTACCGCACCGATCTCCATACGCTTAGCCGCATAGCCGTCGTGGTAAATTTCGTCAACCTGACCTGTAGCAAGACCGATCTGGTTACCGTAGGAGGAATAGCCTGCCGCCGCTGTTGTAACCAGCTTACGCTGAGGAAGCTTGCCCTCCATAGTCTCGGAGATGGGCTTGGTGGGGTCTGCCGCACCCGTTACACGCATAGCGGCATATACATAGCTACGACCTGACAGGGGGTCACGGATAGCACCGCCGATACAGGTAGCGGCACCGCCGAAGGGCTCGATCTCGGTAGGATGGTTGTGTGTTTCGTTCTTGAAGAGAAGCAGCCACTTTTCAGTCTTGCCGTCATGCTCTACATCAATTTTGACTGTACAAGCGTTGATCTCTTCGGACTCATCGAGCTTCTCGAGCTTTCCTTCCTTCTTAAGGTATCTTACCGCAAGGGTAGCGATATCCATAAGGCAAACGGGTTTTGTTCTGCCAAGCTCTTTACGTGTGTTGATATAATCGTTATATGCTTCTTCAAGCAATTCATCTTCAAACTTAACATTGTCGATCTCTGTTAAGAATGTGGTGTGTCTGCAGTGGTCAGACCAGTATGTATCGATCATACGGATCTCGGTGATGGTGGGGTTACGACCCTCTGTTCTGAAATAGTCACGGCAGAAACGGATGTCGTCTAAGTCCATTGCAAGACCGAGGTCTGCCATAAGCTCAGAAAGAGACTTATCGCACATATCGATAAAGCCCTCAACCGTGGCAACCTCGGTGGGGA
>JAFQHD010000087.1 GCA_017398145.1 Clostridia bacterium | reverse complement strand
TGATGAATTGAATAGTTATATTAACTATTACAACAACGAAAGAATATCCTTGAAACTAAAAGGAATGAGTCCGGTACAATACCGAACTCATTCACAAGCGATTTAATATTTAATTTTGTCTAAACTTTGGGGTTCACTTCAATTTACCACCATTTTTTACTTTAATTCATTCTGTCGAACAACATAAATATTCTTGCTGCCTGTGCTCTTGTTGCGGTACCTTTGGGAGACAGAGTGTCCTCCGACATACCGCTGATCAGTCCTGCAGAGACCGCCCATTTGATCTGTTCGGATGCCCATGAGCTTATCTTGGAGCTGTCCGCAAACTTAGACAGATCCGCACGGGAGGTAACATCCATACCGACACTCTCTGCATAGAGGTAGAAGAGTCGTGCAAGCTGTTCACGGGTAATGTTCTGTCCAAGGCCGAATCTATCTGTCGAAACACCGTTTACGTAGCCCTCCTTAACAGCCCAATATACGGCACCGCTGTACCACATACCGCTCTTAGTATCCGCAAAGCCATCGTCAAGATTCTTATACTGCTCTGTATCCACTCCTGCTACCTGTGACAGTATCATAACGAACTGCTCACGGGTAAGGTTATTGTTGGGGGCAAAGCTATTATCCGACATGCCGCTGATATAGCCGCGCTCGGTACAGTAGGTTACCGCATCGGCGTACCAGGCCTTTTCGTTAACGTCGGCGAATACCTTGGTCTCATAATATACATAGGGTATATTATATAACATCGCTATCTCGGCCGCACGGCTACCCTCCTTACATCTGATAACCACGTTATAGGGTCTGTCAAATGCAGTGCTGTCAAAATCGGCCACACTCTCGGGCATCATAACCTCTTTAAGCCTGTTACATCCCTCAAAGGAGCCCCAGACTATCTTAGTAACCGTATTGGGAAGAATGATAAGCGTTATGTTTTTGCAGTCCTTAAAGGCAAACATGCCAATAGCCTTGGTACCGTAATCAACACTGTAGATACCCTTGATGTCGGTAGAAACACGGATGAGGGTATCACCCACGTATACCTCCTTCTGATCAATAAAGGGAGTACCGTCGAAGGCTGATATACCTATATAGGTAACACCGTTACCTCCTGTTACCTCCCTTAGATTAGGAGCAGTATAAAATGCAAAATTACCGATTTCGGTTACAGAGTCGGGGATATGTATCTCGGTGAGATTCTCCATACTGCTAAATGCCGAACTACCTATACTCTTAAGAGTTGAAGGCAGAGTAACCGAAGTGAAGTATGAATTGTAGAACTGATTGCTACCAATATGCTCTACCCCCTCGGGTATCACAAGATCGGTGATCACCTCGCCGTCGATTATAAACTCGGCTTCTCGGCTGAGAGGCGAGGAAAGCACATGCTCGAAATCTATCTCACAGTAGTCTCTGATACTGGGTATATACATCTTTCCTACATAAGGCACCGAGTCAAAGACGGAGTAACCTACAAACTCCATGCTTGATGGGAAATATATAGCAGAAATATTTCTGCAATTTTTGAAGGCTTCCTGACATATAGTGGTAACACCCTCACCGATAACTATAGTCTTTATGCTCTCGGCATAATCGATCCAGGGAAAAGAAAACATGGTTCCCTCACCGCGGATGTCAAGATAACCGTTTTCATACAGAGCCCAGGTTAACCTTTCACCGCAAGCACCCTCTGCAACAGGCTCGTCGATGGTTACGTAAACAGTCAGAACAACCGATTTATCCTTGTAATGCAAGGTTATTTCATTTACGCCCTCGTGGTTAAGGGCATATTCTTCTATTACGTAGTTATGGTCGGTGGTGATAACCGTGCCGTTTTCGAAGGTTACCTCTAATGTGAGACCGTCAAGCATAAGCACATCATAGAAATGATAATCGGTCTTGTAAGGTACCGTAGCGATAGTTACTTCTTTTACCTTTTCCGTATACTCGTATGCTATATTATGCTCGTGGGCGTATTCAGCTACGTATGCTCCCACAGGACAATATATCTTAACATTTTCTCCGCAATCGTCAAATGCGTCTGTATGAATAGTGTTAACGCTTAACGGTATGCGAAGGGAAATAAGCTCGTCTGTTCCTCTGAAGGCATCCTCGTCTATCTCGGTAACAGTATTGGGGAGAGTTACCTTCTTTAAAAATGCAAAGTCAAATGCACAGGGATATATCTTAGTTACACCCTCCGGTACCTGAACGTTGCTCTGACGGTGACCGTCGATATAAAGATTGTCCGCATAGTACAAGGGGTTGGCCAAACGATCCTTAAAACCGATGTTAAACCAGTTGTCAAGACTTGAAACGTATACGTTTTTAAGAGCGGTGCATCCGTTAAACGCCCATTCGTCTACCATGTCGGGAGAACCCTCAAAGTATACGTCGGTCAAGGATGTACAGCTTGAAAACGCGCTTCCGTCGATAAGTTCTACACCTGCAGGTATAGTCAGTTCTTTTACGGATACAAAGTCTGCGAAAAATCTGTAACCGATAGAGGTTATTTTATCTCCTATTATTATCCGGGTTATGCTATCGGCATACTTGCTCCAAGCCTTATCCCAACCCTCAATGTATACCGGTACTGCCTCACCCTCACCGCTGAGGGTAAATACTCCGTCAGATATAGACCAATATGCAGACTCACCGCACTGTCCCTGAAGCAGAACATCTACCTCAAGAGTAGTGCTGCCGCCTGAAACAAACACGGTTACGGTCTTTTTACCGGGGGTTGAAAAATCATACTCTCCTACGGTATAACCCGTGCTTACGATCTGCTTTGAGCCGTCGTCAAACTCAACCTCCAGACTGAGCCCTGTGGGATCAAATGTATCGTAAACGTTATATACTGTTTTGTCGGGAAGAGTGTTTACCTTTACACTCTTGCTCTGAGTTGTATATCTTACGGTAATTCCGTTCGCAGTAGCATACCTATCTGCACAGGAACCGATGGAGCAATAGATCACAAGGTCTCTGTTTCCCTCAAAGGCATACTCGCCTATATAGGTAACCGAATCGGGAATAGTTACCTCCTTAAGCTCGTTATGGCTAAAGGCACTCGCGCCTATAGATGTAAGTGTAGGTGGAAACTCAATGCTTTCTATAGAGTTACCGCTAAAGGCATAGTCTCCGATAGTAATACAGTTGTCGGGAAGATCAACCGCAGTCATTTCGTCTATATTATCAAAGGCCCCCTCGGAAATATGCTCAACACCGTCGGGGATATCAACCGAAGTAAGCGACGTCATATAAAAGGCATTCTTACCTATTGTGGTAAGGGTATCGGGAAGATCGACCTCTTTGAGCATTTTGCAATAGGAAAAGCTGCTCGCACCAATCTCGGTCGTGCCCTCGGGAAATGTGACACTCTCCAATCTCTCGTAATCAGCAAAGGCGCGGTTATTAAAATTCTCTATGCCTTCAGGGATTTCCACGTGTGTGAGAAGCTCTCCGTTATAGTACAAACCGAACTCGTCACCATAATACAAGCTGTTTATAGTGCCGGTAGTAGTACAAAAAGCATACAGATCTCGTATATATACCTTCTCAACGTTTTCAGCTGAATTGCGTAAGCCTTCAGTGTCTTTAAGTTTAGGCGAAATGTATATCTCCTTAAGCCCATCGCACCCATAAAAGCTACTGTCCTGCAGAGTTTCTGCCTCAGCCATATCAAGTGTGGTCAAGCCCTCGCACTTAAAAAACGCATATTCGCCAACAGTGACTACGTCGTTAAGATCAAGATAGGTAAGCTTGTCATATCCGAAAAAGGCACTCTTGGGTATAGAGGTGATACCGTCGGGTACCGTAAGAGCGGTAAGGGGCTCACCATCGATATACAGAGTAGAGTTATTGTCAAGAGGTCCGCTTACAATAAGTCTGAAATCTATCTCGAGCCACTGTTCCAAAGAAGATATATGTACCTCAACGTTCTTACACCTTTTGAGTGTATACGCACTGACGGTGGTCATGCTGTCAGGCAGTGTAATCTTTTCCAGCGAAGGAAAACTGTATTGATGGGACCACATAGTAGTCACGCCATCGGGTATAACTATCTCGGTAACCGCTTCTCCGTTAAGGTATAGATCAGCTCCTGAAAATAAAGGACACGCCGCCTCCTGGTGCTGCACTAATCCAAAATTCATTCTGCACCATGCATCAAGATCGGATATGTGTACCTTTTTCAGATTGTTACATCCGGAAAAGGTAACGTTACCTGTGATGTCTGTAAGCGTGGTTGGCAGAGTGAGCTCAGTCATATTACTGCATCCGCCAAAGGTGTTCTGGTGAAGTACGGTTATTCCCTCGCCTACAGTAACCGTCTTAATGTCGGTCTTGTACTCTCTCCATGGAACGGGATAGTCGTAATATGCAAAGTTATAAGTTTCACCAGAGCCCCAAAGTCTGAGATGACCGTCCGAATCAAGGGACCAGCTTATGCCGTCACCTGCTTTGCCCGAGGCTACGACGGTCGCCGCCAAAGCTCCTATAGGCAGGGTCGAGCATATCATAATAGTGCACAACAGCATTGCGATAATACGTTTCATAGTGCACACCTCCATAACATTTATTAACTTATTTTAACATTTCTATTAACAAAAGTCAACCGCAAATGGCTATCAAGCTTTTTTGCGGTTGACTGTCTTGTATATTATAAAAATCAATATGCATCCCAACAGCACTCCTGCGGAGTCAAGGAGCACATCGGATATCTGTCCGCTTCGTCCGGGGACATAAAGCTGATGTATCTCGTCACTGATTGCATAAAGGGTTCCTGTGCCGTAAGAAATAAGTGAAAATTTATTTGTATGCTGTGCAATTGCAAGGCTCACAAGCATACCTAAAAGCGTATATACCGAAAAATGGGCTGTTTTTCTGATAAAATATTGATTCTGGTCGATTATTTCCTGTTGTCTTGCTTCATCAAAATTCTTGAAGCCGGGATATATTACATTAAATATTGCTCTTAAGGTCCTGCCGCTTGTTTCGGTGGATTCCGCTGCGGGCTCGGCTGACATAGCGAAAATAAATATCATAAGCGAAGCCACAAGAGACCATAGCAAGATACATTTTATTATTATTTTCATTTATTATTTAACTTTCCCGATGCGAAATATATTAGATAAACAAAGGCACATCCGAGTATACCGCCTAAAATATCAAGGCCTACATCATTCCATTCAAAAGCTCTGCCGGGTACTGTAAGCTGAAACAATTCATCAACAAAGGGATATATCACAGAAACTATAACAGGTACACTGAATCTTATAACAGGCTTGTTAAAGCTATATAGCGAAGCTACAGATACAAGTATAGCAAGAACCATAAACATAACGAAATGCGCTGCACGGCGTATGGTTGAGTGATTGATCTCTATAAAATCCTCACTCTTCTGTTCATATGTACTGTCTGTATCCTCATGGGATACCTCGTATATCTTTTCAAGTGCGCCCTTACTTACCTTGTCGGATAACTCTGCCGGTTGTGCAGACATAGAAAATATAAATGCTATCCAACCTGCAACAAGTAGCCAAAGTAATATACTGATAATTAATTTCTTCATACTATATCATATGCAAACAAGGAAAGTCCTAAGACTTTCCTTGAATTGCAAATTAATTGAAAATTAGTCGTTGATCTCGATAACAACGCCGGAACCAACTGTTCTACCACCCTCACGGATAGCGAAACGGAGACCCTTCTCAATAGCGATAGGTGTGATAAGCTCAACGCCCATGTCTACGTTATCGCCGGGACGGCACATCTCAGTGCCTTCGGGAAGAGTGATGATACCGGTAACGTCGGTTGTTCTGAAGTAGAACTGAGGTCTGTAGCCGGAGAAGAAGGGCTTCTTACGACCGCCTTCCTTTTCGGTAAGAACGTAAACCTGACCAACGAACTTGGTGTGAGGCTGAATGGAACCGGGCTTACAGAGAACCTGACCACGCTCGATACCCTTCTTGTCGATACCACGGAGGAGAAGACCTACGTTGTCGCCTGCCTCTGCGAGATCCATCATCTTGTGGAACATCTCAACACCGGTAACGGTTGTTGTCTGCTTCTCTTCGGTAAGACCAACGATCTCAACAACGTCGCCTACCTTGATGGTACCACGCTCTACTCTACCGGTAGCAACGGTACCACGACCGGAAATGGAGAATACGTCCTCAACAGGGAGAAGGAAGTCAAGGTCAGCCTTTCTCTCGGGAGTAGGAATGTAAGAGTCAACCTGATTCATAAGCTCAACGATAGGAGCGTATACAGGATCGTTGATGTCGGTGGAGTCGCTGAGAAGTGCCTCACGAGCGGAACCACGAACGATAGGAAGATCATCGCCGGGGAAGTCGTACTGAGAAAGAAGATCTCTGATCTCCATCTCAACGAGCTCGAGGAGCTCTTCGTCATCAACAAGGTCAGTCTTGTTCATGAATACTACGAGTGCGGGAACGTCAACCTGACGAGCGAGGAGCACGTGCTCACGGGTCTGCTGAAGAGGACCGTCAGTACCTGCAACAACGAGGATA
>JAFQHD010000086.1 GCA_017398145.1 Clostridia bacterium | reverse complement strand
TATACGGCGATAATCAGCAGATCATTGCCGACGGAGTTGAGGAAATCATTCCGTTTATCCGTGAAATAATGCCGGAGGATGTACTTGCGTATCTGGAAGAAGGCCAGGAAAGACAGAGAGAATTCTTCGATCTGGATATTTGTTTTCCGAATGTGCTTGCCGATGACATTATGCAGGATGTGCGGAATAACTGTATATCCTGTGGAAAAGATAATTAACGGAACAAAAGAGGGAGGGTTTTGGATTTTTGTAAAAAAGTCCGCCGTCCTCTTTTATTTTATCTAAAAGTGTGATATAATATTATATTGAAGATTTATGCATTCGTTCAGTTCGTGCAGTTCGCACCTTTCGTTAAAATGACCTGATTCGTCATGAGGCTTATTTTAGCCGATTTCTACTCAAAACGGAATATGCGCGTTTGACGAATTTCGGGCTTATAGATGCATTCCTAAATTCTGAAAGAAGGAGGTTTTACCGTGGATAAATTTGAATTGGTGGCTCCCTATGCACCGACGGGAGATCAGCCTGAAGCAATCAAGAAGCTAACAGAAGGCATCCAGAACGGTTTGAAAGAGCAGGTTTTACTAGGCGTTACCGGTTCCGGTAAGACCTTTACCATGGCAAATATTATTGCCAATGTGAACAGACCTACCTTGGTTTTAGCCCATAATAAGACTCTGGCCGCTCAGCTCTGCTCTGAATTTCGGGAGTTTTTCCCTAATAATGCGGTGGAATATTTTGTATCCTACTACGACTATTATCAGCCCGAGGCATATATCCCAGGTAAGGATACCTATATAGAAAAGGATTCCTCGGTGAACGACGAGATAGATAAGCTCCGTCATTCCGCAACCTCGGCTCTTTTTGAAAGACGGGATGTTATCGTTGTTTCCTCGGTTTCATGTATATATACCCTCGGTGACCCGAATGAATATAACAGCCTCCTTATCGGCATCCGTGTAGGCGGTATTATGGACCGCGACGAGTTTATCCGCCGCCTTATCGCCATAAAGTATGACCGAAACGATATCAACTTTACCCGTAACAAGTTCAGAGTCAGAGGTGACGTGGTGGAGGTGTTTCCTGCTTCAGCCGACAACGTGGGTACGAGAGTAGAGTTCTTTGATGACGAGATAACGAGAATAAGCGAGTTCAACATCGTCACGGGAAAGGTGATACAGGATATCTCCTATACCGCTATCTTCCCCGCCACCCACTATGCGGTCTCCGACGAGCGCCGTGAAAAGGCTCTTGAAGAGATTGAGCAGGAAATGGAAGAGCGTGTAGAATACTTTAAAGCCAACAACAAGCTTATTGAGGCTCAGCGTATAGAGGAGCGTACCCTCTACGACCTTGAGATGATGCGAGAGATAGGCTACTGTTCGGGTATCGAGAACTACTCCAGAGTTCTGTCGGGCAGAGAGCCGGGATCCGTGCCTTATACTCTGCTTGATTATTTTCCCAAGGACTTTTTGCTCTTTGTGGATGAAAGTCACGTTACCCTGCCTCAGGTAAGGGGTATGAGCGGAGGCGACCACGCAAGAAAGAAGAATCTTGTAGATTACGGCTTCCGTCTGCCCTCAGCATATGACAACAGACCTCTTGTATTTGAGGAGTTTGAGGATAAATTAAACCAGACCATATACGTCAGTGCTACCCCCGGTCCCTATGAAAAGGAAAATACCAAGCAGACGGTTGAGCAGATCATCCGTCCCACGGGACTGCTTGACCCCGAGGTTGAGGTAAGAGGGGTTGAAGGACAGATAGACGATCTTATCGGTGAGATAAGAGAGCGTACCGAAAAGGGTGAACGTGTGCTTGTAACCACCCTTACAAAGAAGATGGCGGAGGACTTGACCGAGTTCCTTGAGCTTAACCTTATAAAGGTCAAGTATATCCACCACAATGTAGAAACTATGGAGCGTACCGAAATCATACGAGATCTTCGTCTTGGCGTGTTTGACGTGCTTGTGGGTATCAACCTCCTTCGTGAAGGTCTTGATATCCCCGAGGTCTCCCTTGTTGCTATACTTGATGCGGATAAGGAAGGCTTGCTCCGAAGTGAAACAGCTCTTATACAGACTATCGGCCGTGCGGCACGTAACGTAAACGGCAAGGTCATAATGTATGCGGAAAAGATCACAAAGGCTATGCAGACTGCAATAGACGAGACAAACCGCCGACGCTCTATACAGGAAGCGTACAACCGTGAAAACAGTATTGAGCCCAAGAGCGTACAAAAGACAGTCCGTGATCTTATACAGATCGGTGTCAAGGATAAGGGCAAAAAGAAAACTGCAGACCGCAAGCTCTCGCCCAAACAGAAGGCAGCTCTTATCGAGCAGCTTAATACCGAGATGCGTGAGGCGGCGGCTGCTCTTGACTTTGAAAAGGCGGCTATCATACGAGATCAGATAGCTGCACTTAAAGACGAGAAAAAATAATTAAAAAGTAGAAAAAACGCAGCGAACTCTGTAAAGTCTGCTGCGTTCTCTAATTTCATTTGCGAACTCTATCGTCCTTTTAAACTTCAACAACTGCTTTCGCTGTTTCCGTAACAATCTGTAAACCTTTATCGTTCATTATCGTTGCTGACAGACGGACGAAAGTAGATAAATAGTTGAAAACTTAAACGTATAATATTGAGAAACGGAGGTGTATCTATGAGAGATAAAATATTGGTCGTTGATGATGAAAAAGATATTGTGTCAATGTTGAAAGATTATTTTGAATTTAACGGATACGACGTGATGACCGCTTTGAATGGTTCAGAAGCAATAAAGAAGGCTGAAAAAGAACCCGATTTGATATTGCTTGATATAAATATGCCTGATATTGACGGTTTGGAAGTTTGTTCAAGAATACGGGATTTCGTGGCTTGTCCTATCCTTTTTTTATCCGCAAGGATTGAGGACACAGACAAAATAAAAGGCTTTGGCATTGGTGCTGACGATTATATTGTAAAGCCTTTTTCATTAGATGAACTTGGTGCAAGAGTAGCGGCACATTTACGACGTGAGCGCAGACAACGGGAAACAACAAAAGTACGATTTGATGATAAATTAACAATTGACTATACTGATCGAAGTCTGTATTATGACGGTCAGTTAATTTCACTTGCAAAGAAAGAATTTGATATTGTTGAGCTTCTTTCCCAACATATCGGACAGGTATTCAGCAAGGAACGTATATACGAGCTTGTATGGGATTATGACAGTGACGGTGATAGTTCCGTAGTGGCTGAGCATATAAGGCGCATACGTTCAAAGTTTTCCACGGCGAATTTGAAACCATATATCGAAACGGTTTGGGGGGTAGGCTATAAATGGGTTCGTTAAATAAAATGAGTTTAAAAAAATCCTTTTTAGTAATTCTCGTCGTCTCCCTACTAATTGCTGTTATATTAAGTTTATTGGCTATAGGTATTTGTGATGCCGTGATAGACAAATTAAACTTTTCGGGGAAGATTCCCGCTACCGATATAGATTCTGACTTGATAAGTTCTGCCGGACAAGAGGTTGTAATTCAAAATGAAAATGGAAATCTCGATATCAGCACTTCATACTATAGCTATCGTATAGAACCATACTATACGATTCTCTCTGTTGTTAAAATCGCAGTTCCCATCATTATTTTAATTATTTCACTAATTTGCGCCGATGTTATATTTTACAAAGTAAAATTAAAAAAACCTCTTGATATTCTACATCGTGGTGCAGAACAAATACAACAGCAAAACCTCGA
Organism: Clostridia bacterium; assembly: GCA_017398145.1. Lineage (GTDB taxonomy): Bacteria > Bacillota > Clostridia > Oscillospirales > CAG-272 > RGIG7300. The sequence goes on along the minus strand of JAFQHD010000086.1, from coordinate 6,374 downwards.
TTTTGAAATTGCAGTATGTTCTAAAGATGAATTGGGAGAGCTTTGTGAAGCTTTTGAAATTATGCGAAAAACTCTATTTTCAAATAACCAAGCATTATGGAGTAAGGTTGAGGAACGAAAACGATTAAACGCTGCATTCGCTCACGATCTGCGAACACCGCTTACCGTGTTAAAAGGACAAAGTGAAGTATTAATGAAATATGCACCGCAAATGTCCGACGAAAAAGTTATTTCTACAGCTGAAATGATGGGGCGGCATATTACTCGGCTTGAAAACTACGTTAATACAATGAACAATTTGCAACGATTAGAAGATATAGCTATACAAATGCAAACTGTATCTGTAAGAGATGTAGTAAAACAAATGCAGTTAAAGGGAGCTTCTGTTTGCAAAGATATAGAATTTATATTGCAAAACAAAACGAATCGTGAAACGGTATATGTCGATATCCCCCTTGTTATGCAAGTATATGAAAATCTGTTAGCGAATGCAGTCCGATTTGCTCATAGTCAGGTCATAGTTACGATTGATACATATGACGAAATGCTCATTCTTACAGTTGCAGATAACGGAAAAGGATTTACACCGAAAGATCTGTCGAACGCAACAAAGCCATTTTATAAGGTGGGAAATGAAACAGACAACGAACACTACGGAATGGGACTTAACATCTGTAAACTTCTGTGTGAAAAACACGACGGATATTTGAATCTGTCAAATTTCAACGGTGCAAAAGTTGTTGCCGCCTTCAAATCCTAAAATCAAAAATTCATTAAAAAAGCTTCTTGTCGGACACGTCAAGAAGCTTTTTGTATGTAGATAAAAAGTTGGAAATCGCAGTTTATAATGTGCTACGTAAAAAGTAAATTCGTCTTTGAAAAGGAGTTCTAGAATGGATAATACAATTAGGATTGAAAATTTGGACAAATACTACGGAAATAAACAAGCTCTTTCTAACATCAACCTAACGGTCGAACAAGGAATGTTCGGTTTGTTAGGAAGAAACGGTGCAGGAAAAACCACATTAATGAAAATACTCACTACGTTGCTTCAAAAGAAAAACGGAAATATAACTATTTGCGGTATTCCCATTGAAAACTCAAAAGAAATCCGAAAAATCGTAGGCTATCTTCCGCAAGATTTTTCTATGTATCCAACAATGAGCGTTTTTGAAGTTATGAACTATCTTGGTATTCTTTCAGGAATAGGAGCAAAGGAACGCAAAGATCGTATTGCGTTCCTTTTGAAGAAAGTAAATCTATCCGATCACAAGGATAAAAAAGTCAAGGCGTTGTCGGGTGGAATGAAACGAAGACTTGGAATCGCACAAGCTCTGTTAAACAATCCCAAGGTATTAATCGTTGACGAACCTACGGTGGGACTTGACCCAGAAGAAAGAATACGCTTCCGTAACTTGCTATGCGATGTTGCTTCAGAGCGAATCGTTATTCTGTCAACCCATATTGTAGGCGATATTGAAGCTACTTGTGAAAAAATTGCAATTTTGAACGAGGGCAGCATTTTATACTACGGAACTGTCTCGGGCTTACTTGAAACTGCAAAGGGTAATGTATTTACAAAAGCAGTTGATAACGGCGAACTTCCCAAATTAAAAAAAGAATACCATATCATAAGTATGCACACGCACGATAAGAAAACACATATTCGTTTTCTGTCTGATGTTTGCATTGACGGTGCCGAAAGTTGTGAGCCAAATATCGAGGACGCTTATATGTTTTATCTTTGGAAAAATGGAGCAACGACAGATTTTCACGGAGGTGAGAAATAATGCTTTTCTTAAAAGAAATCAAAAAAATCGCTCTCACAATTACATTTATCGTTTTTCTCGTCGCATTAATTGCCATATCGGCAAGTCAAGATATTTTGGACTTTTCGGATATGATAATTACTGCTCCGTTACAGTTACAGGGTGAAGATTTCGGTATTCAAACGAAAGAAGTACCCGAACAGATAATGCCCTCCGCCTTTGACTCGCTTTGTGAAGAATTTGCGGCTAACGAATATGTTGCATATCCCATTGGATTTCACAAAATCGTAAAGCTCAATGATAACAAGCGCGAAAAAATGGCCGAAATAATATCTGCACTTTCGGATGTACCTGTAGATGATATTCTCGGTTATAATACAGATAACGACAAAATTGACATAGAACTTGTTTTGAAAGAAGATGTTTCCTATGAAAAATTTAAAACATATATGAGGCGAGCTGATAATCTAATCGGCGGGGGCTCTCAATATTCAGACACAAACATATTGACTTTCGGTTATGTAGAAATAACTTATAATGAAGCCGCAGAACAATATAACCTTATTCTCGAATACGACCATTTTACGGGAGCTTACGCACGATTGTTCTGTGATTACATCGGATTTTTAATATCAATTCTTCCTGTATTTATCAGCATTACAGTCTGTTTAAAGGATAGACGTGCAAAAATGAGAGATCTTATTTACACAAGGCAGATTTCATCTTTCAAACTTGTTTTCACTCGTTTTCTTGCGGTATTAACGATGGTTATTATTCCTACGGTAATTTTAGCCTATATTTCTAATCTTTCCGTGTGGAATCATTATGACGGTATGGTACTTGACTATTTAGCACCTTTGAAATATGTGTTGGGGTGGTTGTTGCCATCGGCTATGATCTCTATTGCTGTTGGTATGTTATTCACCGAATTAACAAACACACCTATTGCTATAGCAATACAAGGATTATGGTGGTTCATTGATATAAATATAGGAGTGAGCAGATTGAAAGGTGTACATAACCTGTTTGAATTAACACCTCGTCACAATTCATTAGGAAATACACGAATCTTTCTCGATGAATTTAATACTCTTTTTACAAACAGACTGATTATTACAGGGATAGCGTTTATGTTCGTTACTGCTACGATATTCGTATATGAACAAAAAAGGAGAGGAAAAATTGGTGGTTACGGAAAAATCGAAAAATAAATTACAAGTCCGGCAAATCGCTAAAATAAATCTGCGGCATAACTTTTTACCCTTGTTTTTGTTATCTTTAATAATTTTAGCAATAACACCTATCTTGTTCGGAACAGCAAATCTCAATGAAACGGCCTCGGCGGTTCCTCTTGAAATGCTTGTATCGATTATCGGAGTGGTCATACTTACCCCTCTGTTTCATCCGGAACAGAATAGCGAAATTGAAGATATTATTTCATCTAAATATGTGAATAACACCTATGTTCATTTGATACGGGGGATATACTCAATTATCGGAATTGCAGTTTTAATAATATGTTTTTCAGTGTATATGTTAATTTGTGGTTGTAAATTGACAATACCTTTGATCCTCGGTACGTTTGCCGATGCAATGTTTTTAGGCTCTATCGGTTTACTGTCTGCCGCTGTATCAAACAATCTGCCCGTGGCATTTATGGTGTCGATTTTATACTATCTTCTAAACATTACTATACAAAGTAAATTAGGATATTTCAATCTATTTTCTATGATGAATGGCAACTATACTCCCAATCTTTGGTTACTTACATCGAGTATCTTAATTATAGTAATTGCGATATTGATAAAAAGAATTATTACAAAATGCAGATAGAAAATAATAGAAAACGGGTAATTTGTCCCATTATTAAACATAAAACAAGAATGCAAGTGTTAGAGCTAACGAACCGTGAGATTTCACGCACTTATCGTTTATTGAATTATATGAGTATGTAAAATATGAAACGGCGGTTTCAAACATCAACATCAATCCGCCGTTTCTTTGCGTTTATCACAAATCAATGACAACTTGCTAAATTAGAAAAGACTTTTGGAAAAATCCGAAAGTCTCTTTTTATTGATTTTTTTATAATTGTATGTTATAATAATATGATTAAATATTTATCTTCACTTTTTCCGTAAGGAGTTATCATATGGAGAACAAGAAATTAACCATTACAGGTGCAAGGGTACACAACTTAAAGAACGTGGATATATCCATCCCCCGTGACAAGTTAGTTGTGTTTACAGGGCTGTCCGGCTCGGGTAAAAGTTCCCTTGCCTTTGATACAATATACGCCGAGGGTCACAGACGCTTTGTAGAGTCGCTGTCCTCCTATGCCCGTATGTTCTTGGGTCAGCTGGATAAGCCTGACGTAGATTCGATCGAGGGTCTGTCCCCCGCTATATCCATAGACCAAAAGACCACCTCCAAGAATCCCCGTTCTACGGTAGGTACGGTCACCGAGATATACGACTATCTCCGTCTTCTTTACGCCCGTGTGGGTATTCCTCACTGTCCCATATGCGGACGTGAGATAAGACAGCAGACGGTAGATCAGATCATCGACAAAATAATGTCTTTGCCCGAGGGAACAAGATTTATGGTTCTTGCTCCCGTTGTCAAGGCAAAGAAGGGTATGCACGAAAAGGTATTTGAAAAAGCAAGAAAAAGCGGTTACGTCCGTGTCCGTGTTGACGGTATTATGTACGACTTAAGCGAGGAGATAAGCCTCGATAAGAATATCAAGCATACGGTTGAAATAGTAATAGACCGTCTTGTTATGCGTGAGACCATCAGATCCAGACTTTCGGATTCTCTTGAAAGTGCACTTGCTCTGACCGAGGGTATCTGTGCTATCGCCATCGTTACCCGTGAAGGTGAAGAATACGAGGGTGAGCGTGAGCTTTCCTTCTCCCTTAACTATGCCTGCGAGGAGCACGGCATCAGTATAGGCGAGCTGTCTCCCCGTATGTTTTCGTTCAACAATCCTCTCGGTGCCTGCCCCGCCTGCCTCGGTATAGGCGAGCTGCCCCGTGTTTCCTACGAGCGTGTCATCCCCGACAAGACCCTGTCTCTGCGTGAGGGGGCAATTCAGGTCAACGGTTTTAAGACCATGGACGAGTTCACCTGGACAGGTCCCGTTATCCTGGAGGTAGGTAAGAAATACGGCTTTGACCTTGACACCAAGATCTGTGACTACTCTCCCGAGGCTCTTGAGGTGATGTTATACGGTTGTAACGAAAAGATCAACGTGGTTCGTTACTTTGACGGAGTCGCCCACCCTGCAAAGGACGTAAAATACGACGGTATCATCAATATCATCCAGCAGAGATACGAGCAATCCAATAACGAATATTACCAAGAATTTATAGATGAAGTTCCCTGCCCTAAGTGTAAGGGTATGAGACTGTCAAAGGAAATACTCAGCGTTACCGTGGGAGGCAAGAACATACATGAGTTCTGTGTTCAGTCGGTGGCAGAGGCGATCAAGTTTGTGGACAGTCTTCAGTTTACCGAAAACGAGATGACTATCGCCCGCGAGATAATCAAGGAGATAAAATCAAGACTTGAATTCATGATGAACGTGGGTCTTGATTACCTTACCCTTAACCGTAAGGCGGGAACACTCTCGGGCGGTGAGGCACAAAGAATCCGACTTGCGACACAGATCGGCTCTTCCCTTATGGGTGTGCTCTACATCCTTGACGAGCCCAGCATCGGTCTGCACCAGAGGGATAACTCCAAGCTCATCGACACCCTTAAAAAGCTCCGTGATGTGGGCAACAGTCTTATCGTTGTTGAGCATGATGAGGAAACAATGCTTGAGTCCGATTATATCGTTGATATCGGTCCCGGTGCGGGCATCCACGGAGGACATATAGTATCCCAGGGTACACCTGCCGAGATCATGGCTGATGAAAATTCGATTACAGGAAGATTTTTATCAGGTAAAGAAAAAATAGAAGTACCCAAGGTAAGAAGAAGCGGTAACGGCAAGTCTATAAAGATAATCGGTGCAAAGGAAAACAATCTTAAAAATGTGGATGTTGAGATACCCTTAGGCAAGTTTGTTTGTGTTACAGGTGTTTCCGGCTCGGGTAAGTCATCGCTTATCAATGCGGTGCTTAAGCGCTCTCTGTCCCATACACTTAACCGTGCCATTACCTTCCCCGGAAAGCACGACCGTATAGAGGGTACCGAGCATCTTGACAAGGTAATCGATATAGATCAGGCACCCATCGGCAGAACTCCCCGTTCCAATCCTGCTACCTATACAGGTGTGTTTACAGATCTCCGTGAGCTTTTTGCCTCTACACCCGATGCAAAGCAGAGAGGCTACAAGGCAAACCGTTTCTCATTCAATCTCAAGGGGGGACGCTGTGAAGCCTGCGAAGGCGACGGCGTTAAGAAGATAGAAATGCACTTCCTGCCCGACGTCTACGTTACCTGCGATGTATGTAAGGGTCAGAGATATAACCGCGATACTCTTGAAGTAAAATATTGGAGGCAGACAGTGGTTCTGTTATGAATTACAGGCTTTCGGTCAGAATCTGATAAGCAGGTGCGCCTTCACATTCTGCAGGGATTTCAACACCCAGCAGT
>JAFQHD010000085.1 GCA_017398145.1 Clostridia bacterium | reverse complement strand
TCGAGTTTTCCTTGCAGTTGCTTGCTTTTTGCGAAATCCTTCTCTGTCGTACTTAGTACGCCGACGAAAAGGATTTCACAAAATATCCACTTCGTTTCTCAGCCTCTGGTCAGTTTGATGACTTTGTCATCAAACTGAATGGACAGCAAATGCTGTCCATTTCTATTTGCATCCGCAACCGCCGTTCATATCACGGTATGACGGAGGATAGAATTCGCTTACAGGGAAGCTCATCTTCGCAAATGCAGCACAGGGATCCTCGTCGGTGGACTCAACACACACCTTGTCGGGTATCGTATATTCGGTTGCGTTTATCATATACTGACAGGGACGCTCGATACGTACGACCGAGAAGAAGCCAAGAGTTACATATATGCTCTTATAGCCGTCATCGGTATCACACAGACAGGATGACAGACAGTCGCAGACGTGCTTTGGTATGTCATCGACACAGCAACAGCAACAGGGCTTGCAATGCTCAGGCTTTGCTACCTTAACGCTTAATGCGATAGGATCGGTCACTTCACACACCACGGTAGGTGCGTTACTCTTAACATTTTCATTGAACTGAGGCTTCTCACAGAAGCAAGGATTACCGGGTTCGCTCTTGAATATGTTGACATTTCCTTCGCTACCGTAAAGAATTATCTTCTTTTCGGTTACGGCTATACCGTCAAACTCCTGTACCTTACCGGGGCACAGGCACGCCTCAAAGCATATACGGGTATAAAATCTTACGGTTATCTGATAGAAGCCGCGATTAAACTGCACGGGCTCAAGATCGAGACAAGTCCAGACGACTTTAGTACTCTTGACCTTGATGCTTGAAGTCTTCTCTATTATCTCCTGACCGAAGCCTGTGAGATAAACCCTGACATCCTCGAAGCAGTCCTTGTCACGGCAACTGTCAAGTATTCTGTTACAGTCAATGCAGACGGTCTCTGCATTATTTCCATGGAAACAGTTTTTATTTTCAGCCATGGGGATATTCCCTCCTATATGTTATAGAAAACACAAGACATATGTCTTCTCTAACATAATATGCAGAGCATAAATAAAATGTCCACCATAAAGATGTTTGAATAATAAAATAAGCCCTTGACAAATAATCAAAGGCTTATTTAGGCATATTTGTTTATTAATTAAACATATTTCTGAGCAGACTCGGGAAGATCCTCTTTAGCGATGGAGTTGGTAGCAACAACAGTTACACCGTTCTTTTCGCTGAAAGAGTTAAGCTTTTCTGCAAGATTTGCGAGTGCATCAACATCGTTGTCAACGATCTTAAGAGCGGAATCGATAAAGATGTGAGTAATATCGTGATTGCTGGCGTACATACCTACTACCATACCGTAAAGCGAGCAAGCATTTGCAACTCCGTATTCCTCTGTATCCGCAAGACGGATCTTTTTATCAAGCTCATGGATAAGCTTTGTACCTTTTTCGATAAAAGCGACGCAACCGTTGGTTTCCTTTACTGCAGTATTAGCCTGAGCAACGATCTCCTTGGTCTTTCCTGCGCCTTTAAGGCCTACAATGAATTTTAACATAGTTTAAACCTCCGTAAATTTATATTAATTTTATTACTTTTTAAGTTCAGCTCTTATAGCATCAAACTTTTCGCCCTTCTTACCGAGAAGTGCAAACATATTGTTCTTGTATGCTTCAACACCGGGCTGGTCAAAGGGATTGATACCGAGAGTATAGCCGGATACAGCACATGCCAGCTCGAAGAAGTATACCATGTAACCGAAATCAGCTTCTGTTCTGCCGTCAAGCTCAAGAACGATGTTAGGAACAAGTCCGGTAGAATGAGCAATAATGGTAGCTTCCGTAGCAGTACGGTTTACCTCGTGCATAGACTTTCCTGCTATATAATTAAGCTCATCAAGGTCCTCTGCATCGGTAGGTATAAGAATCTCATTGCGGGATGTAGTGATATCAACCACGGTCTCGAAGATATTGCGTTCACCCTCCTGAACTATCTGTCCCAGAGAATGAAGGTCGGTGGAATAGATTACAGAATCAGGAAGTATACCCTTTCCGTCCTTACCCTCGGATTCACCGTAAAGCTGTTTCCACCACTCAGCCATAAGTGCATATGCACTCTCATAGCAAGCCATGATCTCGACTTTCTTACCCTTACGGTAAAGGATATTTCTTACAGCTGCATACTGGAAGCAGGAGTTGGAATCATAATCGGCAGAGTTAAGCTCATCATACGCTGCCTTCGCACCCTCCATAATAGCATCAAGGTCACAGCCCGCAACAGCGATAGGAAGAAGACCTACTGCGGTAAGTACAGAATATCTGCCTCCGATATCATCGGGAACTACGAAAGTCTTATAGCCCTTTTGGTTAGCTAACTGCTTGAGAGCACCCTTTTCCTTATCTGTCGTAACGTAGATCCTGGAGCGTGCACCCTCCTCGCCGTACTTCTTTTCAAGATATTCTCTGAATATTCTGAAAGCGATAGCAGGCTCGGTAGTCTTACCCGACTTTGAAATTACGTTTACACAGACATCCTTGCCCTCACAGATGTCGAGAAGCTCCTTCATCTGTGTGGAAGAAATATTGTTACCGGAGAAATATATCTCGGGTGTATCCTTCTTAAGAGTATTGTACAGCGGACTCTTGATAAATTCAATAGCTGCTCTTGCACCGAGATACGAGCCGCCGATACCGATAACGATAAGTACGTCACAGTCCTTTTTGATCTGCTCTGCAGCTTTTTTTATCTCATCATACTCCTCGGTTTTATATCTCAAGGGAAGGTCATACCAGCCTAAGAAATCGCTTCCCGCACCTGTTCCCTCTTTTGTTGTTTTGTAAGCTGTTTCAACTTCACCTCTTATTGCTGATATCTCAGCATCCGAAACGAATTCGGAAAGGTAGCTTTTGTTGATCCTGATTGCCAATTTGTTTTCCTCCGTGGTTTTAAATATATCTTTCAGCTATACCATGACAAATGATTTTAATAATCTTGATATAAGTCCGAAATATGTCATTTTATCAACATCGCTTGATGCGATGATATTGTCCTCATGTATTACTTCCCCGTTGAGCTTGTAAGTAACCTTACCAACCTTATCACCCTTGATTAAGGGAGCTGATATATTTTTGTTCAGTTTAACTTCACGCTCCACCGACGATTTACTGTCCTTTGGCAGAACATCAGTATACTTAGGTATATAAAAATCCGTATTATCTGTTTTTCCGCCTTTGATATACTGTTTTTCTAAAACCTCTTCATCATAAGATAGCATCCCGTATGATGCAAAGCCGTAATCAAACAGCTTCTTTGCAGCTTCGTTTCGTATATCGCGGTTAGGTGCCTTCATTATTACCGCTATAAGCTGCATGTCGTCCCTCTTGGCAGACGCCGAGATACAGAAACCGGCTTTAGAGGTAGATCCCGTCTTCAAACCGTTTGCACCCTTATAGAACCTTACAAGACGGTTGGTATTAGTGAGTCCGAAGCTTCCGTCACGCACGCTGTCCATCCAAACGGATGTGAAATTCAAAATTTCCGGAAAGCGGTTAATAAGCTCTCGGCTCATTATCGCAATATCACGGGCGCTTGTATAGTGATTGGTTACAGTATCGTCAAGACCGTTTGTGTTCTCGAAATTAGTATTCACCATTCCGAGCTGCTTAGCCTTATCATTCATCATCGAAACAAAGGCTTCTTCACTCCCCGCTATATGCTCTGCCATGGCAACGCAAGCGTCATTGGCACTTGCCATAGTGATAGATTTAAGCATATCGGTAACCGAAAACTGTTCGCCTTCCTTAAGGTATACCTGCGAACCGCCCATGGAAGCAGCATTAGCACTTGCTACGATCATGTCATCGTATGATAAGTTGCCTGCCTCTATGGCTTCCATGATCAAAAGCATTGTCATGACCTTAGTCACCGATGCGGGAATATGCTTCGCATCAGGCTCTCTTTCATAGAGCACCTTACCGGTAAGTGCTTCAATAAGTATCACCGAAGCTATCGATTCATCAACACTTACATCAGCACTTACACCGATCGGCAAAAAGGAAAAAACACATATACAGATCATTATCAAACATAAAACTCTTTTCATCATCTTAACTCCTATCCTTTTGTTATAAACTATGCAAAAGGTTGTACGAGTATGATGAAAAACGCAGTTTAATAATAAAGATAATACTTCCCTACATACTGTAAATATATTTTACAATATTATGAACAATTTGTCAACTGATATAAGAAAAAAACACGGCACAAAAGCCGTGTTTTTCAATGATTTTTTACTCTGCTGTGCTCTCAAGAGCCTCGAACTCGTCGGAGGTCATATAACCCCAGGTGATAACATCGCCATCCTTGATCTTAGCGTTGCTTGCACGGCCGTTGGTACCGTATGCATCATCGCCGATCTTGAAGTCCCAGAACTTGTCACCGTCGGTGTAATCGTCAACGTCGAGGATAGTCGTGGGGTCGTCCATGTTGTCAAGGTTGATAACGATATCATCGTTTTCATCCATGAGGTTCTGTACTGCCATAAGCACGGTAGGCTCATCAGCGTATACAGTAACTTCCTTGGAATAATAGTCAGCACCGTCAGCAACAAAATTTACTGTTACGGTCACAGCATTCTCGGAAGTCTGGGTGTTGCCGCAGCCTGCAAAAACACAAGCTACAAGCATGAGTGAAAGTACAAGTGAAAGAATCTTTTTCATAATTTTCCTCCATATTTACATTGCATTACGCAATTTATTTACTCTTGATTCGGATCGTTGGAATCCGGGATTTCGGAATCAACGGTCGTATCGTCAGTCGTTGTATCTACAGTTGTAGAAGTATCGGTTGCTGTGCTCTGTACAGAAGTATCAACGGTAGTATCGGTAGATGTTCCTGTTGTATCTGCCGTATTCTTAGAGGTGCTGTCCTTGGTCGTTGTTCCGGAGGAGCTGTCAGCATCCTTCTTATGAACGTCACAGTATTTACCCGGCATATTACCTGATACGAAGTAACCCGTCTGAGTACCTTCATCACATTGCTTTGTTGCAAGCTTTCCGGACTTGGAACATACCGTCGCTTTAACAACTCCGTCAGCAACCTTAAAGCTTTCAACGGAGCCGGAATCGATAAGAGGCTTATGAAGCTTTGCCATAATATCATCCCATATAGCAAGAGACGGAGCTCTGGTTTCGGAGAAACCGTTAAGACTCATAGGCATCGCATATCCAAACCATACGCCGCCGATATAATGAGGCGTATAGCCCATGAACCATCTGTCACAGTCATCGGAAGTCGTACCCGTTTTACCCGCAACATTGACATATGCATCGACCTGCATTCTGGAACCTGTACCGTATCTTATAACACCCTGCAGTATCTTTGTCATAATGCTTGCATTCTGCTCACTCATGACGATATTTGATACTCCTGAATTATCAACGATTACATTTCCGCTGCTGTCAAGTATCTTGATGACCGTACGGTTGCCTGTGTATACGCCCTTATTGGCGAATACCTGATATGCACTGGTCAATTCTCTAACTGTAACACCGTAGTTCATACCGCCCAGACCCAGAGCCGAAAGGTTGATGTCGGTCAATACCTGTCCGGATTTGGTGGTATATTCGCCGATAACGCTCGTCATACCAAGCTTATTATGAACAAAGTCGTAGGAGTTTTCGAGCCCGAGCTTCTGCAGTGTTCTGACAGAAACGGTGTTGACCGATCTCGCAACTGCATCATATATCGGCGTAGGACCTCTGTAGCCTGCAGGATAGTTGACAGGCCATTTGCCCTTAACGGGCGAATCGTTGATCATAGTACAGTAGTTTATAACTCCGTACTCAAGTGCAGGGCCGTAAACGGCTACGGGCTTGATAGACGAGCCCGGGGAACGGGTAGTCTGCGTAGCGTAGTTAAGAATACGGCTTGAGGTCTTCTCACCTCTTCCTCCCACAAGACCGAGAACATCTCCGGTCTCCGGGTCGATAACCACCATCGAAGCCTCAGGCTGAACTCCTTTGTTGATTGACGGGAAATTAGCCTGATTAACAAAGTATTCCTCAAGTGTGGTCTGTACGAAGGGATCCATAACCGTGTAGATACGAAGTCCTCCCGTATATACCATCTGGCTTGCTACCGTTTCGGAAACACCGGCGTGTTCAACGAGAAGGTCTATAGTATCCTCGATAACGGCGTCTGTGTACCAGGATGTGGTAGCACTCGTAGCTGAGTTACGAACATTTTCGCTGATGACAAGCTCGGTATTGATCGCAGCTTCATACTCTTCGTCCGTAAGCTTTTCAAGCTCGTGCATCTTCCAGAGAACGTCGTTTCGTCTCTTCTGGTTGTTTTCGGGATTTACATAGGGGTCGTATTTGTAAGGATATTTCGGAATTGCAGCGAGAGCTGCACACTCTGTAAGCGTAAGCTCTGAAACATCCTTGTCAAAATAAGCGTTAGCGGCTGCCTGTATGCCGTAACAATGCTCGGAAAGATAGATAGTATTAAGATACAGCTCAAGAATCTCAGGCTTGGTCATCGTCTTTTCAAGCTCAAGTGCAGACATTATCTCCTTGACCTTACGCTGGATGGTTACATCATCATCGCCGGTGACATTCTTTATAAGCTGCTGAGTAATAGTAGAACCGCCGTAGCTGGACTTGCCGATCGCAAAATAGAAGGTAGCACCGGCAGTACGCTTCCAGTCTACACCGCTGTGTGTCCAGAAACGCTCGTCCTCAATAGAAACAAAGGCTTCGATAAGATATGTGGGTATATTATTATAAGATACCCATGTTCTGTTTTCGCTGGAGAAAAGCTGCTGGTTTTCTATTTCAACAGGAGTTCCGATACGGTTTGTACGGTCGGAATAATCCATATAGTACAAACGGGTAGTCATATCCTGATTGGTAGAAAGCATCTTTATTTCGGACACATCGACCTCGATGTAGTTGCTGACATACACACCGAAAGCAACACCGACGATCGTACCCGTAATCAGAGCGATCAGCAGAATTGTCATTATTGTATTCAACAGATACGTGAATATCTTACCTATAACACGAAGAACGATTCCACCGGAATGTTTGACTTCATTGCCCCAGTTTGTTTTTTGCTTAGGATTTTTAGCCATAAATTCCGATCACCTCTTTCTTTAATGGCTTTATTATTAAAGTATATGATAACCCAATAATGTGAACACGATATGAACACAGCATAAATTCCCTACCGTAAAACAACATTTTCGCTGCCCAATATCTCAACAAGCTGACGTATAACAAAATCCGAAGCCAAAACACCTCTGTCGGCCATTTTAATATACTTACCCGTACTCTTGTCGTAAAACACGACCTTGCATGCACCGTCGAATATATCTGCTATAGCAACGGCACGCTTAAACGAAGCTGAATCTACAGATTCTACTCTTAAATAGAGAGTAGCTTCTTTCGGCTTCGCAACAGGCTTAGTAGGTATTACGGTATATTCGGTGATACGCTCTGCGTTTTCAGCAACGATCTTGGGATATTCATCCTCCTTTTGCGATACCCTGCCCTTGATAACCAATGGTGTATCTACCGTAAACAGCTCTCTTTTGCTTGCATACATATCAGGGAATATTATCACCTCAAGCTCGGCTGTTTCATCCTCAAGGGTTATAAACGCCATGTCCTTACCGCTTCTGGTAGACTTTGCGGTTATGCCGTTTATCACACCGCATACGGTTACAGCTTCATTGTCTGTGGATTCGATCATTATACGCATCATCTCGGTACGGTCTATCTTAGAAACTATATCCTTATATTCATCGATAAGATGACCTGAGAAGCAAAGTCCGGACACTTCTCTTTCAAGCACCAGCTTTTCCTTTACGGTAAAATCCGGAATCTTGGGGTATTCCACGGTATCCGCTCTTTCTGTATTTCCGAAGAGATCTACCTGTCCCGTCATAAGACTTCTCTGCTTCTCGGAGCAGAGGTCGATCATCTTTTCATACACAGCCAACAAGGAGCTGCGATATATTCCGAAAGAATCAAAGGCACCGCTTTTAATAAGAGATTCCACCTGTCTCTTGTTGATGTCCTTATCCATCATTCTTTCGATAAAATCAGAAAATGAAGTAAACGGCTTCTTTTTTCTTTCAAGTATCAGCTCGTTTACAAAACCAACACCCACGTTCCTTAAAGCAAGCAGACCGTATCTTATATTGCCGTCTTCTGCAACCGTGAAATTAAGACCGCTTGAATTGATATCCGGCGGCAAAAGCTTGATACCAAGCTTTTTTGCATCATTAACATACAAAGCAGTCTTAGCCATATCTCCAAGTACCGATGTAAGAAGAGATGCCATATAATAAGCGGGATAGTTAGCTTTAAGATATGCAGTCCTGTATGACACGAACGCATATCCGGCAGCATGAGCCTTTTTAAAGCCGTAATCCGAAAATCCGGTCATATCCTCAAAGAGCTCTTCTGCATCAACACGGTCCGCACCAAGCTCAACTGCACCGTTTATGAAGTTCTCCCGTTCTGCGGCTATAACGTCGGCTTTTTTCTTAGAAATTGCACGGCGAACTATATCGGCTTTACCGTAGGTGTAACCGGCTATAGCTCTGAATATCTCCATGACCTGTTCCTGATAGACGATACATCCGTACGTCTCGTCAAGAATAGGCGCAAGCGCAGGAAGCGTATATTTGATCTTTTCAGGATCTGCCGAATTTTCGATATATTTATCTATAAACTTAGCCGGACCCGGTCTGTAGAGCGCTATTGCACTCATTATATGTCTTATGGTAGAGGGTCTGTATCTGCCGAGCATCTGCTTCATACCCGCAGACTCGAGCTGAAAGACACCGTCCGTCTTCCCTGCTGACAAAAGCTCATAGGTCTTTTTATCATCAAGCGAAATCTTCGTCAGATCAAAGGACTTGTCCTTTTCCTGTATCATCTTAACCGTGTCATCTATCACGGTAAGATATCTGATACCGAGAAAATCAAATTTGAGCAAGCCCAGAGATGCTATATCATTCATATTGTACTGAGTAAGCACATCCTCACCGCTTACAGCCAGAGGAACATACTCATATATCGGCTTATCACAAATGACCACGCCTGCAGCATGAGTAGATATATTTTTGGGCATACCCTCGACCTGCCGGGAGAAATTAAGAAGCTTGCGTACAGTCTCATTGCCGTCCATCATTTTTTTGATTTCCGGCAAATTCATTACGTAATCTATAGTTACCTTCTTTTCTCTCGGTATCTTCTTTGCGACCTCGTCGACATCGGCGTATGACATACCGAGAGCTTTGCCCACACTGCGAACGGCAGCCCTCGGCGCAAGCGTTCCGAAGGTAATTATCTGACAAACTCTTTCAAATCCGTATTTATTTTTTACATAATTGATAACATCAGGTCTTTTGGTGTCCGAAAAGTCGATATCAAAGTCAGGCATACTGACTCGTTCCGGATTAAGAAATGCATCGAAGAGCAGCCCATACTCAAGTGAATCTACCTCGGTGATGTTTATAAGATACGCCACAAGACTACCTGCACCCGAGCCTCTGCCGGGAGATGTGGGAATATCGTTATTTCTGGCGTAGTTGACAAAATCGGCAACTATAAGAAAATACTCCGCATAACCCATAGAGCATATAATATTAAGCTCGTATTTTATGCGCTCAAGATAGTCCTCGCGGCTGATACGGTCAAATTTTATCTTACCCTTGGCGATCTTATCTTCAAAGCCTTCAAGGGTCATCTTTTTAAGATATTGCTCCGCTGTCAGATTTTCATCAAAAGAAATTTTAGGATATATATATTTTGAAAAGTCAAATTCGAAATTACATTTGTCTGCTATTACCGCTGTGTTATCTATTGCATCGGGATATGCCGAAAATAGCTGACGCATCTTGAATTCATCTTTAAAGTAATATTCATCGGTTTCAAATCCGAGAGGATTCTTCTCCGAAACGATATTGTTGGTCTGCATACATACAAGTACGTTTTGAAGCTCCGCATCCTTTTTCTTTATATAGTGTACATCGTTTGTAGCAACCAAAGGAATAGAATATTTCTTAGAAATCTCACCTAATACAGGCAGTATCTGCTTTTCCTCGGCAAGACCGTGATCCTGTATCTCAAGATAGAAATCATCACCGAAAAGCTCTTTCATCTCAAGAGCATGGCTGTATGCTTCGGTGATATTATTTTTAAGTATCAGCTGAGGTATCTTTCCCGCAAGACATCCCGACAGACACACAAGTCCCTTTGAATGTTCACGAAGTAAGTCCATGTCTATACGCGGCTTTTGATAAAAGCCTTCGGTATAGCTCTTTGATACCATATATATCAGGTTTTTATAGCCTGTCTGATCCTTACACAAAAGTACAAGATGATAATACGGATTACCTTCTCTCTGTGTACGGTCGGTCATACCTTCGGGTGCAAGATAAACCTCACAGCCTATTATAGGCTTAACGCCTACAGCCTTGCAGGCATTATAAAATTCAACGGCTCCGTACATGGCGCCGTGGTCGGTAAGCGCAACCGCGCTCATTCCCATAGCTAAAGCATACGCAGGAATAGCCTTGATACGGCAAGCGCCGTCAAGAAGACTGTATTCACTGTGGAGATGCAAATGTACAAAGCCGGACATATTTTATTCCTCGTTTTCTGAAAACTCTACTATTTTCTTAAGTCTGTGATTCAGACCTGATTTGGTGATCTTAGGTTCGTGCATATCAGCAAGACCTGCAAGAGACATATCGGGAAATGCCAGTCTCAGACCTGCCGTCTCCTGTAACGGCTTAGGCAAAAGCTGTATCCTGTTGTCCTCCTGCAGCTTTAGGATAGCGTCAACATGAGTTTTGGTCGCCGCTATGGATTTTTTGATGTTTGCGGTATCGCAGTTGTTCGCCCTGTTAACATCATTCCGTATCTCTCTTTTGATCTTTTCGTTCATAAGAGTAAACGCAGCGTTCATCGCGCCGATATAATTCAAAAAATCTTCGATGCTTTCGCTTTCTTTGATATAGATAACATTGTCTTTACCGCGCACCGTGGTTTTGAAATTCAGATTCATTGCACAAAGACGCTCAATAAGCTCGTCCCCGTTTCGCTTGAACCGAAGCTCTAATCTGTAGGATGATTCGGGAGAATTCACGCTTCCGCAGGCTAAAAAAATGCCTCGGATATAATGAGGCTGGCACTTGTTACACTGCTTGTACTTATATCTGTCCTGTGCCAACGCTCCCAAGGTGTCGAAATCACTTATGGTAAGCAAAAATCCGCCGCCGTGATACTCAATATCGCATATACCGCCGTAGCACTCAAGCAAAAGACGCTCCGTCAGAGTAGCGATCTCCTCACACTCCGTGAAAAAGGTTATATCGCTGATACCGAATTTTGCTCCGTAAAACATCATGCCGTAAAGAAGCGATTTTTTACAGCACAATGATTTAGTATGTAGTTCGGTTAATGAAATTTTAGTCTGTAAAGAAAATGAAATCATAGCTTATCACAATCTCGGTTCACAAATACAACATCGTAACCGAGTTCGGTAAAATAATCCTTAGCCCTTCTTGCGAAAGAAACAGACCTGTGCTTGCCGCCCGTACAGGCATAAGCCAGTGTGAATCCGTCCTTTCCGAGAGCTATAGCTCGGTCAAGTGCTACCCTTGCAGCTGTAACCGAAGGCAGAAAAAACGCCTCAGCAGCTTCATCGGAAAAGACATATTCGTATACGTCATCACAAAGTCCTGTTTTATCCCTTAACTCATCGACATAATACGGATTCTTAAATCCTCTTACATCATAAAGAATGTTGACCTCGTCACAACTGCCGTGCTTAAAGCCAAATGACATAACGGTAAGCTTAAACAATGTATCTTACCTCGCATTCGATGTGTATACCCTCGTTTTCATATATCTTATCCTTGATGGTCTGAATGAGTGTCAACACATCCTCTGCCGTAGCACCGCCGCGGTTGATTATAAAGCCTGCATGCTTTTCGGACACCTGGGCTCCGCCTACGCTATAGCCTTTAAGTCCGGCTTCATCGATCAGCTTTGCCGTGAAAAATCCGGGATAGCGTTTGAAGGTGCTTCCCGCACTTGGAAATTCAAGGGGCTGTTTTTCCTTCCTTGCACGTATATGATCCTCCATAAGCGAAACAACCGCTTCAGGATCCTCTGCCTTTGTAAGCTTGAACGCTGCGCCTATAATGATCCTGTCGTTATCCATATAAGAAGAATAACGGTAGTCAAATTTATGGTCTTTTGCGTAAAGTCTCTTGATCTCTCCGGATTCAGGGTCATAATAATCGCTGTAAAGAAGAACATCAGCTATCTGTCCTTCATATGCTCCCGCGTTCATATAGACAGCACCGCCGATGCTGCCGGGTATACCGCAGGCAAAGGCATAGCCGTCATAACCGTCCTTTACAGCTCGTACCGACACAGCCGTAAGCTGTGTTCCTGCATCACATTCCAGAATATCACCGTTAAAGCTAAAGCTCTTCATCTTGGTGGTGAAAACAACGACGCCTCTGTAGCCTTCATCAGCAAACAGTACGTTAGAACCGTTACCGATAACTATATGCTTAACCGAATTATCGTTGAGGTATCCCAGAACGGTACAAAAGCTTTCGCGATCGTGAGGAAAAAGTGCTACATCACAGGGACCGCCGATACGAAAGGAGGTATAATCCTTCATATCGGCATTTTCTATGATATCGACTCTTGTATTGAAATTTGTTGAAATAAAATCGATCAAACGATCCTTCATTATATTCTCCATTACATGGTAAAACGGTGGAAGGTCTTCTTACCCTTCTTAACGATAAGTCCGTCACCCTCAAAGTCGGATGCGGTATATTCCTTGGCAAAATCAGTTACCTTATCATCACCGACGGAAACACCGCCCTGCTGGATAAGACGTCTCGCCTCACCTCTGGAGGGACAAAGCTTAGAAATAAGCATCATGTCAATGATATTGATCTTACCGTCGGTAAAGTTCTCGGCGGTAAGCTCGGTCTTAGGCATATTTTCGATAGAACCGCCCGCAGAGAAGAGAGCCCTTGCGGCATCGAGAGCCTTATTTGCTTCTTCTTCATTATGAACGAGCTTGGTAAGCTCATATGCGAGAACTTCCTTTGCGGCATTGAGCTGACTGCCTTCAAGACCCTCGTACTTCTTGATCTCGTCAAGAGGAAGGAAGGTAAGCATCTTAAGACACTTGATAACGTCGGCATCGGCTACGTTTCTCCAATACTGGAAGAAATCGTAGGGAGAGGTCTTTTCGGGGTCAAGCCAGATAGCACCCTTCTCGGTCTTACCCATCTTCTTGCCCTCGCTGTTAGTGAGAAGCTGGAAGGTCATACCGTATGCTTCCTTACCAAGCTTACGACGGATAAGCTCAACACCGCCGATAATATTGGACCACTGGTCGTCACCGCCGAACTCGATAGCACAGCCGTAATCGTTATAGAGCTTGTAGAAGTCGTAGCTCTGCATGATCATATAGTTGAATTCAAGGAAGGTGAGACCCTTCTCCATTCTTGCCTTATAGCACTCAGCGGAAAGCATTCTGTTTACGCTGAAATGAGCGCCGATATCGCGGAGAAAATCAACGTAATTAAGGTCAAGCAGCCAGTCACCGTTATTTACAAACAGGGCCTTGTCATCCGATGTATCAATAAATTTCGCCATCTGCTTCTTGAAGCATTCAATGTTATGTGCGATGGTTTCCTTGGTAAGCATCTTACGCATATCGGTCTTTCCCGAGGGGTCGCCGATCATACCCGTACCGCCGCCAAAGAGAGCAATAGGTCTGTGGCCTGCACGCTGCATATGAGCCATTATCTTCATCTGCATAAAGTGACCGACATGAAGACTGTCAGCGGTAGGGTCAAAGCCTATATAGAATGTTACCTTTTCATTTTCAAGAAGCTTAGCAATAGCCTCCTCGTTTGTGGACTGAGCTAAAAGTCCTCTTTCTTTAAATTCCTGATAAACGTTCATTATTTTATATGTCCTTTCAATTATTTGCTTGATTTATTAATTCCTTTGCGCTTGACAGAAGCTTTTCGGTTATCTCGGAGCCGCCCATGATACGGGCGATCTCTCTGATCCTTTCATCTTCATCAAGGGGTCTTACGGTAGTTTCAACTCTGTCACCGATCTGATTCTTCTCGATAAACAGATGATTGTCAGAGGCAGATGCAACCTGTGCGGAATGTGTCACACACAATACCTGTGCATATTCTCCGCTTGCCTTAAGCTTAAAACCGAGCTTCTGAGCTGTCTTACCCGAAATGCCTGTATCTATCTCGTCGTAGATAAGGGTTTGTGTTCCCTCTTTTTTAGCAAAAACAGTTTTCATAGCAAGCATTATTCTTGCAAGCTCTCCGCCAGAAGCTATTTTAGATAAGGGCTTTGGCGTTTCTCCGGGGTTTGTTGAGATCAGAAAGCAAATATCATCACTACCCGTTGAACTAAGCTCACAGGGCTTGATATCAACACTGAACCTTACTTTATCCATATCGAGATAACAAAGCTCGGCCATAATCTCACCCTCGAGATTTTTTGCGCCTTCTTTTCTTATCTCCGTAAGCCTTAAAGCAAGCTTCTCGGCTTTTTCTGTAAGAGACGCGATCTGCTTTTGATATTCCTCAGTCTGTATTTCACTCAGCTCGATGGAATCAAGGGCTTCAGCCGTCTTGTCACGGTAATCAAGGATCTCATCTATACTTTTACCGTATTTACGCTTAAGCCTGTTTATTGTATAAAGTCTGCCTTCGATAACATCAAGAGCCGCATCGGGATTTTCGACCTCGGCATCCCGCATATCATAATAGGTCTCGGCTATATCGGTAAGCTCGCTTGATATTTCTTCGAGCCTATCGAGATATTCTTCCCCCTTGGGAAATATGTCGGTTAGATTTTCGATAGATTTTTTCGCCATATCGATAAGCTGACAGGCGCTTGTACCCTTACTGTTATGATAGAGTGCTCTGTACACAACGCTGACGTTCTTGGAGATACGCTCAAGATTCTTTATCTTAAGCTTACGCTCCTCCAGCTCTTCCTCCTCGCCTCTGCGAAGCTTGGCGGAATCTATATCATCCAACTGATATTTATAAAGGTCTATCAGTCTCTGCTTTTCAGCATCGTCCATATTAAGGGACGAAAGAGCCTTTTGAGCATCACGCAAAGCATTATATACAGAAAGATACTCTGTCAGATCAATGCGCTCTGCCAAATATGCATCAAGCAGCGAAAGATGTCTTGTATCGTCAAGAAGAGTCTGGTTGTCGTGCTGTCCGTGAATATTAATAAGATACTTTAATACATTTCTCAACAACGACGCAGGAACGACACGGGAATTAAGTCTGGCTTTTGATCTTCCGTCGGAATATATATCCCTCTGAACGAATATTCCGCCATCCTCATCACATTCAACACCGAGATCGGCTATAGCTCTTTTATTGCTTTCGGATATATCCGAAAAATAGGCTGAGACCATGGCGTGATCTTCGCCGCTTCTGACAAGCTCACGGGCAGATCTGGCACCTGTAAGCAGGGAGATCGAATCGATGATCATCGATTTACCTGCGCCCGTCTCGCCTGTCAAAGCGTTAAATCCGGGGCTAAACTCTATATCACAGCTTTTGATAACAGCTATATTTGTTATATGAAGTGCTGAAAGCATTTTTGCTCCTACCTTATATTCAGTATATTTCTGAAATTCTGTGTGTATTCCTCTGCCTTTTCGGGGGTACGCATTACGATAAATATCGTATCGTCACCTGCAATGCTACCGACTATTTCGTTCCAACCAAGTGCATCAATAGCAGCCGCAGCAGCCTGAGCCATACCGGCTAAGGTCTTAAGAACTATCATATTACAGGCAGACTCGACGCTTATAATGGTTTCTCTTACGATATACTGATATTTGGAGGAGTATATCTGTGAATCATGTGTGGGAACGGCGTATTTATATGCGTTATGTCCTGCCGCGACCTTGGTAAGCTTAAGCTCTCTTATGTCACGGGAAATAGTAGCCTGGGTAACGTCATACCCTCTGTCCCTCAATTTTTCAATAAGCTCGTCCTGAGTTTCTATGTTATAAGAGTTGACTATTTTGATAATTTCATTATGTCTTTTATACTTCATCATAAACTCCTAATTCATTTTTTTGCTCAAGGTACGGTAGAAGCATTCATCCTTTATTCGCACCAATTTAGTAGTAATAGCCGACCGTTTAATAGAAACCGATTCTCCGTAACCGATCTCAAGGTTATCCCCGCCGTCAACGGTAATAAACATCGGGATATCGCGGTCTGTTTCGTTTTTTATCATAAGCTCTGTTTCACCCGAAAATATGACAGGTCTGCTGTTCAGAGAATGAGGACAAACGGGTGTGGCTATCAAACATTCAACCGAAGGATCAACGACCGGTCCTCCCGCTGACATGGAATACGCGGTAGAGCCTGTAGGCGTTGATATAATAATACCGTCAGCGTTGTAACGGGAGAGAAACTGACCGTTACTGTAGAGTGAAAAGCTGACCATCTTTGAAACTCTGCCGTTGGAAAGAACGGCATCGTTGAGAGCAATGTGCTCTTCGCTGTCAGGTGTAGTAACCGACAGCATCATCCGCTCTTCGATATGATAATCACCCGAAAAATAACTGTCGATAAGATGAAGCTCGTCCCTTTCAAGCTCTGCCATATACCCCATCCTTCCGAGATTGACCGAAAGTATGGGGATCCCGAGCTTGGCGGCACTATGGCTTGCTCTCATGATCGACCCGTCGCCGCCGAGAACGATGTACAGATCTGCATCCTCGGAAGGCGATATGCCGTCATCCTGATACACGGTGTAGGTACAGCTATATCCGTCAAGCAGCTTTGTCAGCTTTTTGGTATATATCAGTTCATTATCCTTTTGTTTGTTGGGAATTACAACAACCTTCATAACGAAAATATCCTATATATTCTGTATTACCGTCTCCGCCCTTTATGGGTGAAGTAATCTTATCAATAAATCTGAAACCACAAGCCTTTGCAGATTCAATTACGTTTTCAACGGCTTTGGATCTCGCCTTCTCGTCCTTGACGATACCGTTTTTACCGATATTGCTTTTCCCAACCTCAAACTGAGGCTTTATAAGCGTAATAAACTCGGCACCGTCTTTTAAAACACCGGTCAAAGCGGGATGAATAAGAGTCTGTGATATAAAGGATACGTCCATAACACACAGATCTATCATCTCGGGTATTATTTCCCGGGAAATATCTCTGGCGTTACATCCTTCGATCGATACGACCCGAACATCCTTTGCAAGATCGGCATCAAGCTGTCCGTGACCGCAGTCAACGGCGTACACCTTGACCGCACCTTCCTGTAAAAGGCAGTCTGTAAAGCCTCCCGTAGAAGCACCTATATCCAGACATATTTTGCCGTAAGCCTTGAGCTTGAAGCCGTCGATCGCGCCCTTAAGCTTAAGACCTCCGCGGCTGACGTAAGGCATGACCTCACCACGTATTTCGATCACAGCATCATCTATATTCTTCGAAGACTTGGTGAGCTTTACGCCATCGGCATAAACAAGACCTTCGTCTATCATATCTTGTGCCTTTTTACGGCTTTTAGCTATTCCCTTTTCAACAAGGTAAAGATCGGCTCTCATTTATTTCGGTTTAAAAGATAATCTGCAAAATCACAAAGGATATCGCTGTCAGGAAAATTCTTGATAACCGCTTTAGCCTCTTCGGTAAGCTTTCTTGCCTCCTCGAAGGCTTCCTCAACGTTCATAAATGTAAGGAACGTGGTCTTATTCTGCTCCTCGTCACTACCGATAGGCTTACCGAATATCTCCTCATCGCCTATCTTATCAAGGATATCATCGATTATCTGGAATGCAAGACCGATACAGGAAGCGTATCTATCGGCAGCCTCATACTTTACGGCATCACACTTATCGCCTGCCGCAAGACAGCCTAACAAGGCGGCACATCTGATAAGACAGCCCGTCTTTCTGGCATGGAGATATTTAAGTGTATCCATATCAATACTTTTCCCTTCGGACAAAAGGTCGATCTGCTGACCGCCTACCATA
>JAFQHD010000008.1 GCA_017398145.1 Clostridia bacterium | reverse complement strand
TCATTTCTACGTGAGCAGGAACAGAAGAAGAACCTGCAAACTGAGCGTCACCGTGAATTCTTCCCATAGTATCAGTCATACCGTAGGAAGCAGGACCTGCAGCCATGTTGTCGGGATGAAGTGTACGGCCTGTACCGCCGCCGGAAGCAACGGAGAAGTATGCCTTACCGTTTTCGATAGCCCACTTCTTGTAGGTACCTGCAACGGGATGCTGGAAACGGGTGGGGTTGGTGGAGTTACCTGTGATGGAAACGTCAACCTTCTCAAGTCTCATGATAGCAACGCCCTCAAGAACGTCGTTAGCACCGTAGCACTTAACCTTAGCTCTCTCACCGTCGGAATAGGGAGTTTCCTTAACTACCTTGATCTCGCCGGTGTAGAAGTCGAAATCAGTCTCAACGTATGTGAAGCCGTTGATTCTGGAAATGATATAAGCAGCATCCTTGCCGAGACCGTTAAGGATAACACGGAGAGGAGTCTTTCTTACCTTGTTAGCGGTTCTTGCGATACCGATAGCGCCCTCTGCAGCTGCAAAGGACTCGTGACCTGCAAGGAAGCAGAAGCAGTCTGTCTCCTCACGGAGAAGCATAGCTGCGAGGTTACCGTGGCCAAGACCAACAGCTCTCTGCTCTGCAACAGAGCCGGGAATACAGAATGCCTGGAGACCGATACCGATATCGGCTGCAGCCTCTGCTGCGGACTTAGTACCCTTCTTGATCGCTACAGCAGCGCCGAGGGTATATGCCCAGCTTGCGTTCTCAAAAGCGATGGGCTGTACGCCCTTAACGATAGCATCAACGTCGATACCGCGCTCAAGACATATTGCACGAGCGTCCTCGAGATCCTTGATGCCGTACTGCGCCATGCACTTTTCAATGCCGGCCATTCTTCTTTCTTTTCCTTCAAATACTACATTGTTAGACATTAGTTTGCTCCCCCTTTCTTACTGCTTTCTGGGATCGATATACTTAACTGCGTCAGCATAACGACCGTAGGTCTTGATGTTTTCGTCAAAGGCTTCCTTGATGTCCTTGCCTGCCTTAACAGCATCCATGAATTTACCGAGGTGGATGAACTTGTAGCCGATAACCTCGTTGTTGTTGTCAAGGCCGAGCTCGAGGATGTAACCCTCTGCCATCTCGAGGTAACGAACACCCTTTGCGTTGGTAGCAAAGATAGTACCTACCTGGGATCTAAGACCCTTACCGAGGTCCTCAAGGCCTGCACCGATGGGAAGACCGTCCTCGGAGAAAGCGGTCTGGGTACGACCGTATGCGAGCTGCTTGAAGATCTCACGCATTGCTACGTTGATAGCGTCACATACAAGGTCGGTATTGAGAGCCTCAAGAAGGGTCTTGCCCTGGAGGATCTCAGCTGCCATAGCAGCGGAATGGGTCATGCCGGAGCAGCCGAGTGTCTCAACAAGTGCTTCCTCGATAATACCCTTCTTAACGTTAAGTGTAAGCTTACATGTACCCTGCTGGGGTGCACACCAGCCGATACCGTGGGAAAGACCGCTGATATCGCTGATCTGATAGGATTTTACCCATCTGCCTTCTTCGGGAATGGGTGCGGGACCGTGCTTGGGGCCCTTTGCAACTACGCACATATTGTCAACTTCATGAGTTGTAGCGTAGGGGCAATTAAATTCGCTCATAGTTATATCTCCTTTGCAATGATTATTTACATAAACACAATTATTATAACACCATATTGTTAATAAATCAACAATTTTGCATTATTTTTTGGGAAGAAATAAAGGTCTTGACCAATCGACAAAAAAATGGTACAATAATTGTGTATTACTAAAGGAGAATATAATATGAAAAATAAATTCTGGGCATTTATAATCGCTTTACTTATCATAGCGCCTACCGTTGTGGCAGTTGTAAACTATTTTTCCACCGACGGCTCACCCGTCAGTCAGAACAGTATAAGTTCTATAAAAATGACCGACCTGTACAATGAAGAATACAGCTTTGAGAAGTCTACCGACAAGTTCTACTTAGCGGACATCAGCACCAATATGGTCCAGTTCTTTACCGACGTAAACACTAACGCCAAGGCTGAGCCCGAGCTACCCGAGCCTCTTCAGGGTACGATGTACTATAAGGTAGTTCTCAACAACTACGGCAGAGAGGTTGAGTATAAGTATTATTTCTCAAAGCAGCCCGAGTACTGCTACTACCTTGATGCAGACGGAAAATGCTTTTCAATAGACCGCGACTATGCGGCGGCATTCCTTAACTCTCTCTACGGCAGAAGCGTATTTGACAACGCTAAGCTTCCCGTTATGACCACCCCCGCAGGCGAGATAATCGAGCCTACCGAGATCAAGTGGACATACCTTGCAGTTGACGATATGGCTCCCACCTATACCGCAAAGGACAAAGGCGAGGATGAAACGGTATACAACATTGCCGAGCAGGTGGCTGTAGCATTCAGCATCCCCGCAGGTGCGGTGAATGTAAATGTTACCTCCGCTGAGGGTGAATTATATAACGGTCTCTACGAGAACCTCGCTTTTGCCAACATTCCCACCAACACCGAGCTTGACGTAAAGGTGGATGCCAAGTGGTATCAGACCGAGGACAGACAGAGCGAGGGCGAGGCTGCCTACAGCTTTAAGTGCCGTGTAACAGACAAGCCCGTATTTACTCTTGACCAAAACGGCGACAGCCTTATCCCAGGCGGATTTGTAAACATCACGGGTAAAAATGTAATAAGCAACCCCGAGGATGTGGTGGTTACCGTCACTCCCGATCTCAAGGCAGAGCCCGTATTCTATAAGGACCGCCACTATGTAAGAGCTCTGCTTCCCGTACCTCTGGGTACAGCCGCAGGCAACTACACGGTCAAGATCGTTGCCGACGGCACCGAACATACCCTTGAGTTTGCAGTTACCGAAAAGACCTATTCCACAAAGTACGAGGACGTTTCCTCTACACTTCTTAACGACGATAACATAGCCGCCTTTGACGTGGCTATGAAGGATATCCTTACTACAAAGAGCGAGACGAGGTACTTTGACAAGGGATTTATCTATCCCGTCAAGGACAGCGTCGTAGCCTCAGGCTTCGGCAGACCCACCCAAACCGCAGACGGTTATCAGTATATCAACAACTGGGTACGCGTGCTTACCTCCTCCGGCTCAAACGTGCTTGCAATGAACGCAGGTAAGGTAGTATACGTAGGCGAGCAGACCATGACCGGCAACACAGTAGTTATCGACCACGGTCTCGGACTTATGTCGATCTACGGCAACATGACAAGCACATCGGTAAACGTGGGCGACGTTGTGGCTACAGGCGATACTCTCGGTATCAACGGCAACACAGGCTACACCGACGGAAGTCTGGTTTCCGTAGCACTTACAATAAACGGCACATACGTATGTCCCTACGAGATCTGGGATGACGAGGGCATCGTATTTACCGAAGAGTAAGGAGCAAGTGCTCCACCCGAGCTACGCTCGTTAGTTCAGTTATACAAATCACACGGAATAAAATAATTTCTATACAATAAAAAACACCGAGGGCAGATATTATCTGCCCTCATATCTTATAAAACGGAGTTATCTGTATTGAAAAAAATTATAAAGAAAATGTTTACGGTATTAATAATTACAGCTTTGATCATCGGCATTGCCATTGGTATATATATACTGACGGGACTTGATAATTCTCTTACTCTGAGAGAGTATAATTTCAAAACCGACAAGGTGACAAATCCTATCAAGATTGCCTTTGTATCCGACCATCACGGCTCCGAGTTCGGTGAGAACAACAGCGAGCTTATGGATATGATAAACGCATCCGACCCTGATGTTGTTCTGCTTGGCGGTGATATGTTCGACGAGCCCGAATTCGTTGATATAGAAAAGGATCTTATCTCACAGCTCACCGAAAAATATGATGTTTACGGAGTGCTTGGGAACCACGCCTACAAGATGGATGAGTATACCGCCGACGACCTACGGAAGATATACGCCGAGCTTGGCGTTACCCTCCTCACCGAGGACTGCAAGGTGCTTATGCTTAACGGCGAGAAGATAAATATCTGCGGTATGGACGTTTATCCCGAAAACGAAGGGTTTGACGGCCGTATCGACAAGGCTCTTGCCGATACCGATAAGGATGCATATACCGTTATGCTCTACCACCGTCCCGACAAGTGGGAGGAGTTCAAGGGCAAGGGCATCGACCTTATGCTCTCGGGTCACACCCACGGCGGTCAGTGGATAGTCCCCGGAATATTCAACGGCATCCTTGCTCCGAATCAAGGTTTCTTCCCTAAATACGCAGGTGGACTCTATGAGTTTGAAGACGGAATGAACCTCATCGTTTCAAGAGGACTTGCCACAAAAAACACTATAGTTCCGAGGGTTTATAATCCGCCGGAGCTTGTGGTTATAAAAATAGAATCGGACAGATAACTCTGTCCGATTTCAGACTGTCGAAAAAGTCGGTCGGACGTGTGAAAATAAATTATTATAAAGAAAATTGCTCCAATCAACGAGCAAATATTTATATTAAACTATATCACCCAATACAATTGATAAGTATTCAAAAGTGGCGAAAACATCGAG